>NZ_NMPS01000218.1:0-19504 GCF_002261125.1 Siphonobacter sp. BAB-5385
CCGTTAAAGGCCATGTGCTCGGTAAAGTGAGCCAGTCCGTTTTCGGGATCCTCTTCCTGGATTGCTCCCACTTTCACGGCCAGCATGAGGTGAGCCCGGTTCTTGGGTTCAGCGTTTTTGCGGATGTAGTAGGTCAACCCGTTGGGCAGTTTGCCCACTTTGGTTTGGGGGTCGAAGGGAATGGGCTGGTTGAGTTGCTGAGCTAACACATTAGCCGCCAGCAGCAGCATTCCGAGTAATAGGGTTGGACGCACTCGCATGGGTAATTCGTTTAGGTTGTTTAAGTTTCTGCAATAAACGAAACTTTTAGGTAACTAGTTAGAGGGACTGGTTGAATGGTTGTATTGCCGGATTACTCGTTGAGAAAAGTGGCCATTTTTTCGAAAGATTTCTGTAGTCCGACGAGCATTTGTTTTTCCTGCGGAATATACCGTAGCTGTCTGAAAGCCAGCTGATAATACGCCAGAGCTTTCAGGGCTTCGGTATCATCGTAGAATAAATTTCGCCACGCTACTGGGGTTGAACTGAACCGCTGTACTCCCATGGCTCCCTGATAAAAACGGACAGGTAAATTCAAAAAACGGGGTTCGAAATAGCCTTGTTCACGTTTTACGACAATGTCGAAGTAATCGGCAGCGTATTGCATGTGCCCAGCAACCTTAGCTTTTAATTCTGCCTCGGCCAGTCGATGCGTTGATTTAAACCGCCATTTGTTCTGATTGGGGTGAAGCAGATCATGTTCGGGGTGGGAAAATACCGTACTGAATTTAAACAACCGGACGGAATCGCTACCGGGCAGGCGGGCCGACCAGGAGCTGGGAAAAATCGTATAGACACTCAATTGCAGAGCGGGCAGAGCCAGAGCCTGCCGGTTCACGTAAATGGTCTGAGCATCCGCCGACAGCTCCCAATCCATTAACTGGTAATTGCCCCTTCGTGTATAGCAGGCCAGTCGGCCTTCGGGGTAAAACCGAAGGTACGATTCTCGCGGCAATACACTGGTTGAATCCGAAGGAATTCCCGTGGGGCTTTCGACGTCTACATCACGCGTCATCCAGCCTTTATTGAATTGATCTTCTGGACGTTGGCAGGCCCCTATAAGCAAGCCCAACATCCCACATAAAAAGATTTTTTTAAAACTCCCCAGCATAGGTTACGTCCAAAAGCAAAACCAAATCAAAACTAAAAACCGTACTTTCAGTTACTTATCCGAAGCAATTACGCGAAAGTTTTTTCTTCGGACGCACCTGAATGCGTATTAGGAAAGTATTTTCGCATTGCAATCTATCTTTGTACAAGAATTACGCGTTGTTTTCGTATTTAGAAGGACTTAGCATCAACCATTTTTGATTTTCCGTACGCATGCTGTTACAGACACTTAACATGACCGCCGACTCGACGGCTGCACCTGCTGCTGCCGGAGCCGAAAAATCCATCAGCCTTATCGATTTGCTGGCCGCCGGTGGCTGGATTATGATCCCCATCGCCGTCCTGCTGTTTGTAACGATCTACCTGTTCGTTGAACGCTGGATGTATCTTAAAAAAGCAACCGCTCTGGGAGCATCCTTCGAGGCCAGCTTCTGGGGATTAGTACAATCCGGTAATTTGAATGCGGCCCGTCAGCTCTGCCGGAACGACCAGTCAGCCGTATCCCGCGTACTGGAAAAAGGACTCACCCGCATCGGAACGCCCATTCCCCAAATCGAACAGGCCATGGGCAATACGGCCCAGCTGGAGCTTTCGTACATGGAGAAAAACCTGGGTCTACTGGGTACGGTAGCGGCTATCGCTCCGATGTTTGGCTTTTTGGGTACCGTAGCCGGGATGATTCGGGCCTTCCACGACATTTCCGTTTCCAATAACCTGAGCATTGGTACCATTTCGGGCGGGATCTACGAAAAAATGATCACGTCTGCTTCGGGTCTTGCCGTTGGTATTCTGGCGTACATCCTTCTGACCATCCTGAACGGCATGGTGGATCGGGCCGTCGCTCGCCTGCAGGCCGCGACCAACCAGTTCCTGGACGTACTCTACCAACCTGTATCAGCTTAGGTAGTTGCCTGTTTTCAGTTGTCGTTTTCAGTATAAGGCTGAGAACGGATTTAGTCATTAGAACTAATTGAAAACTGAAAACCGCACACTGTAAACTTGTTTTCATGAAAATACAACGTCGGAATCGGCATCGTGGTCATATTGAGGCTGCTTCGCTGTCGGATATTCTTTTCTTCTTACTGATTTTCTTCCTGATGATTGCGACGTTAGCCAGTCCATCGGCCATGCAGATGCTGCTGCCGCAATCGTCAACGGCCCCTTCAACGCCCTCACAGGTAATTAACCTGTCGGTGATGCCTAATCAACAGTATAATGTGGAAGGGCAAATTGTAGGAGCCGCCGAACTGGAGAGTGCCTTAGCCACACGAGCCGAAGGGCAGGAAAGTCCCGTGGTACTGGTACGAATCGAGAAAACCAGTTCTGTCCAGGATCTGGTAGATGTAGCGGACGTAACGGCGAAGGTAGGAGCCAAACTCGTACTGGCCACTTCCGCAAAACCTACGGCGACCAGTTCGAAGTAAGAAAAGTACAGACCTACTAACCTCCCGGAAGCTTTAATGCCTTCGGGAGGTTTTGTTTTTAAGGCTAGTGAGATCGTATATGCTAATTATAAGAGGCCTGAATTAACATTCAAAACGGCCTGAATGAGGTTACCTGCATTGTTAATGAAGTACGCTAACCCCGGAGGGGTTCAATATACGTAGCCTTGTATGCCACGCAGGGTGAATTCACCCGTCTACTACTGATGCAGGTTCCAACTGGTGCAGGTTGCCCCGTTTGTCCTCTGGGAGACACGTCACTGTCTTTCCAGCTGTTTGCCATTCAATAGACTTCCCGAAGCTCATCTATTTTTAATTAGCAAGTTTTCTGGATTTTATGGATACCCGGCAGGCCTCATTTAATGGAGGTTTTATTCGGAATCGTATGGCTTTTCGTCTGGAAAATATTAGTTTAAGACTTATTCCTACGCTTCTGCCAAAGAAAATTTCCCTACCTTCCGAAACGTTTCCATTCCTGAAAACTGGAATTTCCGGGACGAAACCCTAACTTGCGGCCCTGGAAACTCGAACACTTGTATTCCGTACACATGCCTTACCAGAAAAAAACCAAAATTGTTGCCACCGTTGGTCCGGCTTCCCAATCCAAAGAAATGTTGCTGAAGCTCGCCCAGTCTGGTGCGAACATCTTTCGGCTTAACTTTTCCCACGGAACGCACGCTGACCACCTGAGTCGCATTCAGGCTATTCGCGAAATTAACGCCGAACATGGCTTAAACCTTACCATCCTTCAGGATTTACAGGGACCTAAGATTCGTACCCAACTCGTAGAAAATAACGGCGTTGAACTCGTCGCAGGAAACCCACTGACTTTCGTTATGGACGAAAATCTGCTGGGAACTTCTGAGCGTGTAGGTACGACTTATACTTCGATGTACCTGGACGTAAAACCCGGCGAACGCATCCTGATGGATGACGGTAACCTGGAGGTACTGGTAGAATCTATCGATTACGATAAAAAAGAAGTACTCACGAAAGTGGTGTACGGTGGTATCCTGAAATCGAAGAAAGGCATTAACCTGCCCGGCACGAAAGTAGGCTTACCTGCTCTGACTGAAAAAGACGAAGAAGACCTGATCTTTGGTCTGGAACATGACGTGGACTGGATCGCCCTTTCCTTCGTTCGTTCCGCTGAAGATATTCTGGCTGTTAAAGAAAAAATCAAAGCCCGTAACGGTCGCTCAAAAATCATTGCTAAAATCGAAAAACCCGAAGCGGTCGTTCCTGAAGTACTCGATGCCATCATCGAAGCTACGGATGCCGTAATGGTGGCCCGGGGTGATTTAGGCGTTGAGCTGGATGGTGCCATGGTACCTGAGCTTCAGAAAACGATGATCCGCAAGTGTATCAAGCAGGCGAAACCCGTTATCGTAGCCACGCAAATGCTGGAGTCGATGACGAGCTCTCCCCGTCCTACGCGTGCGGAAACTTCAGACGTAGCCAATGCCGTGCTGGATGGAGCTTCGGCAACCATGCTTTCGGCAGAATCAGCTTCAGGACAGTACCCCATCGAAGCCGTTTCGACGATGACGCACATTATCGAAGCCGTAGAAGAGCAACAGAACACTATTCCGATCGTATACGGGGATGAATCGGCGATTTACTTCAAAAATCACATGCTGAAGGGCGAAGAAAACTCGCCGACCATCCTGAACGACCGGGTGATTGCTGCCGCTTGCCGTCTGGCTCGTGACGTACAGGCGAAAGCCATTCTGTGCATTACGAACAGTGGGTACACGGCGTATCGTTTGTCGTCTCACCGTCCGAAAGCGGATATTTTCGTATTCTCAGCGGACGAAAACCTGATGACGCAGATGGGGCTGTTGTGGGGCACACGCGTATTCAATTACGACAGTGCAAACCTCAGCACCGAACAAATCTCACACGACATTGCAAAAATCCTGGTAAAACAGGGACACCTGCAAAAAGGGGACGTATTCGTAACCTTACTGAGCGTACCCGCCCAGCAGGATTTACGCACCAACACGGTAAAAATGGGTGTGATTGATAAAATTGCGGATGAAGTAGCGGCGGAACAATAGGCTGATTGAACCATTCGGTAAAACCCCGTTACTTAAGTTTTTAAGTAACGGGGTTTTGTTTTATTGGAGGAGAAGTCGTCTCTTGTCCCGTTGTAAATGATACCGTTTTTTAGATTGGGATTTAGTTCATTCCTTTTTCCTTCTTGTACCCCCCACCTACATTTTTTACCTTTCCCCCATGGAACCAAACCCTAGCAAAACCTGGCGGGAGCGATTACAGGAGATTATTTTCGAATCGAACACCGCGGCAGGAAAGGCCTTTGATGTTGCTTTGCTTTTTGCCATTTTAGGTAGCATTCTCGTCGTCATGCTGGATAGTGTAACGCACTACCATCGGTTGTACGGAGTTTTGTTTTTTAGACTTGAGTGGGCTTTCACTCTGCTTTTTACGCTCGAATACCTGTTACGACTCATCAGCATTCGACGACCAATCCGGTATATAGTCAGTCCCTTGGGCTTGATTGATCTGCTCGCCATCGTTCCCTCCTACCTGAGCATTTTTTACGTTGGTGCCCAATCACTGCTGGTACTTCGGGCTCTACGACTCCTACGGGTATTCCGCATTTTCAAGCTCACCCATTTTCTTACCGAAATAGAGTTTCTGAGCGTTGCCATTCGGGCCAGTCTAAAGAAAATCAGCATCTTCATGCTTACGGTTCTTATGCTGGTAACCATTCTGGGATCGGTCATGTATTTGGTCGAAGACCGTCAGAACGGATTCTCCAGCATTCCGGAAAGCATTTACTGGGCCATTGTAACGATTACTACGGTAGGGTACGGAGATATTTCACCCGTTACACCCCTGGGAAAATTTATTTCCAGTATTGTCATGCTGATTGGTTACGGAATCATTGCCGTTCCGACCGGGATCATTACCAATGAAATCGCGGCGGCAGCCCGTAACAAAAACCACAGCAGCGAATCCTGCCCCTCCTGTGGCCGGGAAGGTCACGATGCGGACGCGGTCTTCTGCAAATTTTGTGGCCATCCTCTTTAAACGTTTTTCGTATCGTAGAACAACTGCTTTTCGACTTGTGTCAGTACTGTTCGATAGGCCTACAGCCTAATTTTCACGCAGGAATCTGACGTCTAATCTCTTTTAATTCGCTTTTAAAATTTCTTTAAACTCTCTATAAACTCGTAGATGAACCTTTGCTGACGACAAGCACAAAAAGTAAGGCCTGTTCTTAATACTGACCCCACTTTTAAACTATACGGCAGTGAAGCTTATTCAATTTTCAAGGGTGCTCTTGAGTCTTCTCCTGTTTCTCTCGGTCTCCCAGCGATCCTATGGTCAGACGGACACACTCCGTCTGACCTTGCCTCAGGCAGAACAGCAGTTTCTTCAGAAAAACTTTGCTCTGCTGGCTCAGAAATACAACATCAACCTTTCGGAAGCGGTCGTTCAGCAGGCGAAACTTTGGGACAATCCCAATTTTCAGTTTGGCTTTAATGCCTTCAATCCGAATACGTCGAATGTACTTCCGTTGACCAACCCTTCAGGTGACAAGCTTAACCCGACGGGAGGTGCCTACAGCTGGCAACTTCAGCAAGTTTTGAATCTGGCGGGTCGTCGGAGTAAGCTAGTGGCCCTGAATGAAGCGAATACGGAGGTTCAACAAGCCGTTTTTCAGAATGTAATGCGGAGTTTACGTTATCAACTCGCTCAAACGTTCGGTACTCTGGCCAGCGAACAGGCTCAGTATGCTTTCATTCAGGAAGAACGGACTCGTTTGGCAAATTTGCTCGATGCCTTCCGGGCTCAACTAAAACTGGGCGTTATTTCTGAATACGAAGTGACTCGCCTCGAACTGGAGCAGCGAAATACGGACGCCGCCATCAATGATTTACGCAATCAAATCAGTCAGGACGAAGCAACTTTACGTATACTCCTAGCCGATACGTCTTCCACGTATTACCGCACGGAATTTCAGATCAGCGATTCGGCCTCTCCTCAGCTCAATCAGTTACTGGATCAGGCCTTCGCGAATCGTCCCGATTTGCAAGCAGCCCAACGCCAAACGACCTACGCTCAGCAGAATCTGACGTATCAGAAATCACTGGCGACCCCACAACTGATGGTCGGAGCCAACTACGCACGCTTTGGTGAGGCGTATCCCAACTACTATGGCTTGCAGGTAGCTATGGATCTGCCCTTTAAAAACCGAAATCAGGGCAATATTCAGGCAGCTAAAATCGGTATCGAACAAAGTACTCAGAACATCAATCAGAGTCAGTTACAGGTAAGACAGGAAGTCATTTCCGCCTACGAACAGTGGCAACACGCCCAGCAACTCCAGGCAAACCTCGATCCGGGGTACCGTCAACGCATTCAGGACATCAGTAAAAATGCAACAATTGACTACCAGAAACGCGTGATTGATCTGGTCAGCTTCATTGATAAAATACGCTCCTACAAAGACGCTCAGCTGAATTTCATTAACCTGAGTAATCAACTCTATCAGGCTCAGCAACAGCTTAATTACGTTACTAACGCCAAGACTTTCTAACTAAAGGTTTTACCCTTTTGCCCACTCCTCATGAAAACGAAATCGTTTTTCTATTTACTGAGTCTGGTCGCTCTGGCAGCCTGCCACTCGAACAAAGAACCTCAGGAAGTCAATTCGAAGGATACGGATTCGGCTTTCAAGACGGATACCGTTCACGTTCGTAACTACGAACAGGAATTACAATTCACGGGGGAAGTTTCTTTTGATCAGAAACAGGTGGATCGGGTTTTCCCCATCGTCAGCGGTAATGTACTGGATGTAAATGCGGAATTGGGAACGTACGTCAAACAGGGTCAGGTACTGGCCAAACTTCAAAGTGCCGACGTGAGTCAGTACCAGCGTGATTACAACCAAGCCAAGGCGGGTTTCGATATGGCCAAGCGTAATGCGGATAACGCCGAACAACTGTACAAAAGCAAGTTTTCGAGTGAATCGGACCTGATTAATGCCCGTAAACAACTCGAAATTGCCACCTCTGAACTGGATCGTTCAACGCAGGTACTAAAGATGTACGGTGGTACGTCGTCGGGTAATCAGCCTACCTTTCTGGTGAAGGCTCCCGTAAGCGGCTACGTCGTGGAGCGGAACGTCAACCCCAATACCCAGATTCGTTCCGACAATGGCAACAGTATGTTCACTATTTCCAATCTGTCGGATGTCTGGATCATGATCAATATTTATGAGTCGGATATTGAGGCCGTTAAGGTAGGTCAGCAGGTCAACATCACGACGCTGGCGTATCCCGACAAAGTCTTTCAGGGCCGCATTGAGAACATCAGCCAGGTGATTGATAATGACAGCAAAGTGCTACAGGCCCGGGTAGTCTTGCCCAACCCGAATGGCTTACTGAAACCCCAGATGTTCTGTACCATCAAGCTGCACATTGAGAAGCCCGAACGACTGCTGGCAGTCAATCCGAAATCAGTCATTTTTAGTGAAGATAAGTACTTCGTAATCAAAGCAGCGGGTAAGGAAAAATACGTGGCCGTACCCGTCGAAGTGGTTCGGAGTACCTCACGTTACAGCTACGTCAAGGGCGATTTGAAAGATAACGATCGCGTGGTTACTGAAGGTGCCCTATTGCTTTTCAATGAATTAACGGACTAATCCACACTCCCTTCCCGGGTCCGATCATGAATACGTTCATTAAAAATATCATTGGCTTTTCCCTCAAACACAAAGGCATTGTCTTTATGATGACCCTGCTGGTCATCCTTGCGGGAGCCGTCAGTTTCTATAATACGCCCGTTGAAGCGTACCCTGACGTAACGAATACCGAAGTCGTGATCATTACGCAATGGCCGGGTCGCAGTGCCGAAGAAGTCGAGCGTTTCATTTCCAGCCCGATTGAAACGGAAATGAACTCCATTTCACACAAGACGGCCATTCGCTCCATTAACCTGTTCGGCTTATCCTTCATTAAAATCGTTTTCGAAGACGGCGTCGATAACTTCAACGCCCGCATGGAAGCCAGCCAGAAACTAGCCAACGTCAATCTGCCCGACGGTGTAGACGCGGAGATTCAACCGCCAGCCGGCCCTACGGGGGAGATTTATCGGTATACGCTGGCCTCTAAAAGCAAGACGACTACGGAACTCAAAACCATTCAGGACTGGACCATCGAGAAAGCCCTGAAAGCCGTCCCCGGCGTTGCGGATGTGGTCAGTTTTGGCGGACAGGTGAAAACGTTTGAAGTCAGTATCAATCCGGCCTTGCTGGCTAAATACGATTTAACCGCCCTGGACGTGTTCGGAGCCCTCCAACGGGCTAACGTTAACGTGGGCAGCGATATCCTTCGGGAAGGTCAGCAGGCCTTCGTCGTTCGGGGCATTGGAATTGTCAAAAACGTGTCTGACATCGAGAAAGTCATCGTTAAAAACGTCAATGGTGTACCCGTTCGCTTGTCGAATTTAGGTACGGTTCACGAATCAGCCTTACCGCAGTTGGGTATTGTGGGTCGCGACAATCACGACGATGTCGTTGAAGGGATCGTACTGATGCGGAAGGGCGAGAACCCTGGTTTAGTATTACCTCAGCTCAAAGAAAAAGTAGCCTACCTGAACTCCGTTGTTCTTCCTTCGGACGTAAAAATCAAGGTTTTCTACGACCGCACCGAGCTCAATAACCATACATTGCATACGGTAGGCGAAAATGTGATTATGGGCATTACGCTGGTGACGATCATTCTGCTGATCTTTCTGGCCGACTGGCGAACCACTGTTACTGTAGCCATCGTCATTCCACTGGCTTTGCTCTTTGCTTTTATTCTGATGCGAATCAAAGGCATGTCGGCTAACCTGCTTTCCATCGGAGCGATCGACTTTGGGATCATCATCGACGGAGCGGTGGTTATGGTGGAAGGCCTCTTTGTGATGCTGGCCCACTGGGCCGAACACGAGGGCATGGAGAAGTTCAACAAACGAGCCAAAATGGGCCGGATTTTGAAAACTTCGGTGGAAATGGGTAAGTCCATTTTTACCTCGAAGCTGATCATCATTACCGCCTTGCTTCCCATTTTCTCGTTCCAGAAAGTAGAAGGTAAACTCTTCAGTCCACTCGCTTTCACGATGGGTTTCGCTCTGCTGGGAGCGTTGTTACTAGCTTTGACGCTGGTGCCAGTTTTAAGCAGCATGTTGCTGAATAAGAACGTCCGCGAACGTCACAACCCCATCATCGAATGGCTGAATCGAAACTACGGTCCCCTGCTAAACCGCGTCATGGACCATCCCAAACGGGCGATCATCACGGCTGTACTTTTCCTGGTTGGCTCGCTGGCTTCTTTTCACTTCGTCGGTACCGAATTTCTGCCGCACCTCAACGAAGGTTCGATTTACGTACGGGCCAGTATGCCCCTCAGCATCAGCTTGGAAGATTCGTATCACTATACTCGTAAATTCCGGCAGGTATTCGAACAGTTTCCGGAAGTACGCGGCGTTATCTCGCAAACGGGCCGCCCAAATGATGGTACCGATGCGACGGGCTTCTTCAATCAGGAATTTTTCGTGGATTTGTTCCCGCAGGATGAATGGAAACGCGACATTTCCAAGGATGAACTGATTGCGGAAATGCAGCAGAAACTCGCCAAATACCAGGGCATTGATTTTAACTTCTCGCAGCCGATTTCGGATAACGTAGAAGAAGCCGTATCGGGCGTGAAAGGCTCCATTGCGGTTAAAATCCAGGGCCGCGATCTACAGGTGCTCGACAAGAAAGCGGATCAGGTTTACGCGATTCTCAAGAAAGTACAGGGCATTCAGGATCTGGGCGTGTTCCGGAACCTGGGTCAACCGGAGTTGTTGATTACGCTCAATCCCGACAAAATGGCCCAGTACGGCGTCGATGCGGCCGATGCCAACGCTGTGATTGAAATGGCGATTGGAGGTAAGGCCGTGAGTCAGGTGTACGAAGAAGAACGCAAGTTTGATTTGCGGTTACGCTACGACTTACCCTTCCGTTCATCAATTGAGCAAATCGGTAACCTGAAGGTTCCTACGCTGAACGGCGGCAAAATACCCCTGAAGGAAATTGCCAACATTGGCAACGTCTCGGGCCCGGCTTTCATTTACCGGGAAGACAATGCCCGCTTCATTGCGGTCAAATTCTCTGTCCGGGGACGCGATTTAGGCAGTACGATTGAAGAAGCTCAACAGCGGGTAAAGGCTGCGGTCAAACTCGATAAAGGGTATGAGATCAAATGGAATGGCGAATTTGAAAACCAGCAACGAGCCGAACGTCAGTTGTCCATCGTCGTACCCATCAGTATTCTGCTGATCTTCTTCATTCTTTTTGCCTCTTTCGGCAATGCACTGGATTCGATTTTGGTTTTACTCAACGTACCTTTTGCTCTCATCGGTGGGATTCTGGCTTTGTTACTAACGGGTATGAATTTCAGTATCTCTGCTGGAGTTGGTTTCATTGCCCTCTTTGGCGTTGCTACGCAGGACGGTGTTATTCTGGTCAATAAATTCCGACAGAATCTACACGAAAAAATGCCCCTCGGCGAAGCCATTAAAGAAGGAGCCAAGTCACGTTTGCGTCCGGTAATCATGACGGCCCTAATGGCCTCGCTGGGTCTGTTACCCGCGGCACTTTCCCACGGTATTGGCTCTGAAACGCAGAAACCTTTAGCCATTGTCGTTATTGGTGGATTGATGACGGCTTCGGCATTATCACTGTTGATTCTACCCGCCGTGTACGAATGGGTATACAGCGGCCGCGAACGTCGGAAGAAGCTAATGGATTAGCAGCAGAATTTCTGACGATGTATGGGTTTTGTAAATGCGATAACAATTCGATCGTATCAGTCCCATCGCTACCATTCCCTCATTTCTCAAAAGGTCTGACGTAAAACATCAGACCTTTTTTTATGTTTACTTCTAGATCCTTCAATCCCATGCATTTACGAGTAAGCTTATGTCTTTTACTTTCTTCCGGTATACGATTTGCCTTTTCCTACTATCCCGGCTGGCCTTGGCCCAAACCTATTCCCAGGAAATTCAGATCACTTCCGAAAACGACGCGTACCGCTGGACCCTTCACGACGGCTATTATACCAACGGCTTTTTTGTGAGTTATCGCTACGTACCCCGCCGTTGGAATGAACGGCTGGATTCTACCTCCCGACTACAGAAAGTTATTTCTACCTATCAATTAGGACAGCAGATTTTCAATCCAGAAAATGTTTTTCTGGCCCAGCGTAATCAGATTGATCGTCCGTATACGGGTTATCTATACGCCAGCAAAGGATTTACCTTTTTTTACCGCCGGAATCACGTTTTACAGCTTGACCTGGCTTTGGGTACGATTGGCCCGCGTTCAGGAGCGGAAAACATTCAGAAATTCATTCACCGTACCTTCGATTACATTCCGCCCGTAGGCTGGCGAAATCAGCTGAACAACGAATGGGGTCTGAATCTGAACGCTCAATATGCGTATAATCTGATCCCTGCCCCGAAAAAATGGCTGGACCTGTACGCATTGGGACAGGCTCAACTGGGTACTACATTTACGCGTGCGTCGGTGGGTTTATTACTGCAAATAGGTTTGTTTCGTCCGGCCTCGGAGTCAGCCCTGTTTCATTCGCGTATCAGCCGAAATCCCAGCTCTTCTTCTCCGGAATTGTATCTTTTCTTTCAGCCCCGGTATCAGTACCAGGTGTACAACGCTACCGTACAAGGAGGTTTGTTCCGGTCAAGCAAGGGACCCGGAGCCGGGGAAATTACGCGGGGCATCTATCAGCATCAGATCGGTTTAACGTACGCCTCCCGCCGGTTTACGCTACAGGCCACACTCGACCTGAAACAAAAAGAAGCCCGTTCCATGCAAAATGAGGTAGAAAAGTACGGCGGTTTCTCTGCGGCCTATCGCTTTCGTTAGCACTGACTTTCACTCTCCAATAACCCCTTTTCACGTTGCTCTCCTTTGGCTTTTTCTAAAATAGCTTCTCAGATTTTGTGCAATTTTCTTTCATATCATCCGGCGATTCCCATATTTGTAAAATATTTTAAAATATCCTTCGGTTCTCAGTACATCGCCTTCAATCCGTCGCTTTATCTTCGTTACGCAAAGTTTTACGTTTGGATTAAGACGGGCGTTGCTCGGTACATCCGTTCCTGATATATGAAAAAAGTAAGTATTCTGGCATTAGGCCTGTTGGCAGCGGCGTGCGGCAAACACAGTAAACCACAATCCTCCGCATCGAAAATGAAACCGGGGCATCTGACGCAGTACGTTGATCCTCGCATCGGAACGGGCTTTCACGGTCACGTCTTTCTGGGAGCAAACGTACCTTTCGGAGCCGTACAGATTGGCCCTACACAGGCGAATCCCGGCAAACTGGGTGATGGCTGGGACTGGTGCTCGGGCTATCACGTATCGGATTCATTGATTGCGGGCTTTTCGCATACGCACCTGAGTGGTACGGGCATTGGCGATCTGGGGGATGTCCTGATGATTCCGACGACAGGCCCCATTCGTGTGGAGCGTAGCGTTGCGGGAGCTTCGCCGAGTGGCTATATGTCCCGTTTCTCCCACGACGACGAAGTGGTACGTCCGGGTTATTACGCTGTTAAACTGCAACGCTACGATGTAGGAGTGGAACTAACCGCCTCCGAACGCGTGGGCATGCACCGCTATACCTTCCCAAAATCGGAGGATTCCCACATTCTGATCGATCTGAAAGAAGGCATTGGCTGGGACCGTCCAACGGACACGTACCTGGAACAAAAGGATGCTACGACGCTGATTGGTTACCGTTTCTCAACGGGCTGGGCGAAAGACCAGCGGCTGTACTTTGCCATTGTTTTCTCGAAACCCATCGAAAAATTTGCTTTATACCAGGGGCAGAATCCTCTGCAAGGCAACGCAGCCAAAGGAACCCAGATCAAAGGCGTACTGAGTTTTGCTACGAAACAAGGCGATCAGGTATTGGTGAAAGTGGGCATTTCGCCCGTGAGCGAAGCCAACGCCCTCGCCAACATTCAGGCCGAAGTACCGGGCTGGAATTTCGATCAGGTAGCCAAGAATGCGGATGAGGCCTGGAATACCGAATTGAGCAAAATTCAGGTACAAACCAAGGATCAGGATCGGCTGAAAGTTTTCTATACGGCTCTGTACCATACCATGATTGCTCCGTCTACGTTCAACGATCACAACGGCGATTACCGGGGTGCCGATCAGAAGGTATACAAAAACGCGAACTTCAAGAACCTGACAACGTTTTCCCTCTGGGATACCTATCGGGCTGCGAACCCTCTGCTGACGATCACACAGGGACAACGCGTGAATGACATTGTGAATACCATGCTGCACATCTATCAGCAACAGGGTAAACTGCCCGTCTGGCACCTGGTGGGCAACGAAACCAATACGATGCCCGGCAACAGTGCACTGCCCATTATTTCGGATGCCATTTTGAAAGGGTACACGGGTTTTGACGTCAATCTGGCTTTTGAAGCGATGAAAAAATCGGCGATGCTGGACGAACGCGGACTGGATTACATCAAAGCGAAAGGCTACATTCCCGCCGATACGCAAACCGAAAGCGTAGCCAAAAATCTGGAATACAGCATTGACGACTGGGCGGTGGCTCAGGTGGCTAAAAAGCTGGGTAAAACGGCCGATTACGAATACTTCAGTAAGCGGGCCAAGGATTACAAAAATAACTTCGACGCCAGCACGCGTTTCATGCGGGGCCGCGTATCGGATACGGAATGGCGGACGCCCTTCAATCCCTTCGTTTCGCGTCACGAAAAAGATGACTTTGCCGAAGGAAACGCCTGGCAATATACCTGGCTGGTGCCCCAGGATGTGGAAGGCCTGATCGAATTATTAGGCGGTGAAAAAGGCTTCACGCAAAAGCTGGATTCACTTTTCATCGTGAAGGGCGACATGGGTGCCGAAGCTTCAAACGATATTTCGGGTTTGATTGGTCAATACGCCCACGGAAACGAACCTAGCCACCACATTACGTATCTGTACCCCTACGTGGGTCAGCCCTGGAAAACGGCGGAAAAAGTACGTTACATTCTAGACCACATGTACACGACCAAACCCGACGGAATCATCGGAAACGAAGACGTAGGCCAGATGTCAGCCTGGTATATCCTGTCGGCGATGGGCTTCTATCCCGTTAATCCCGCCAATGGAGCGTACGTATTTGGAAGTCCGGTATTCGATCAAGTTGATCTGAAGCTCGGCAACGGAAAAGTCTTCCATCTGAAAACGGTAAACAACGGTCCCGAAAACAAATACATTCAGAGCATCAAGCTGAACGGCAAACCGTATACGAAATCTTATCTACTCCATAAAGAGCTGATGAATGGCGGTGAAATGGAGATCGAAATGGGTAAGCAACCCAGCCAGAGCTTCGGCGTAGCTCCGGCCGATCGTCCGCGTTCGATTCACGACTAAGTAACCTTTCCCCGCCCGGAGGGCCTTACGTAACCTCCGGCGAAACCGTTGAATCTGGTTTTGCCGGAGGTTATTCTTTAAAATCTCAATCCTTTCTTCCCTCAATGTTATGAAAAAGCTCTTCCTTACGCTGGCGGCCCTACTGACTTCGGCAGTGGGTTTTACTCAACAGCTCTACGAACTCAACGCGGGCTGGAAGTGTACTCCAATCGGTAACGTAGCGGCAAAGGGTACGGAGCTGTCCAACCCTTCGTACAGTGTGGCCGACTGGCAAGCCGCCACCGTACCCGGAACGGTCCTGACGACGATGCTGAATAACAAGCAGATTCCGGATCCGTTTTACGGCATGAACAACCAGCACATTCCGGACATCTACCAGACGGGTCGCGACTACTATACCTACTGGTTCGTGAAGGATTTCAAAGAAGAAGCTCAGGCGAGCGAGCAGGTATGGCTTCAGTTTCGGGGGATCAATTACAGTTGTGACGTTTTTCTGAACGGTAAAAAGCTGACCGATAAGCCCCATACCGGAATGTTCCTGCGAAAGACGTTTAACATTACCCCGTACCTGAAAAAAGGCAGTCCGAACCGGCTGGCGGTGATCGTCTATCCTCCCGATCCGGTGGGTAACCCCAACGGCGGTCAGGGGGGCGATGGGACAATTGCCAAGAACGTTTCGCACCAGTACGTGGCGGGCTGGGACTGGATTCAACCCATTCGCGACCGCAACACGGGTATCTGGGATAAAGTACTGATTGAAAAAACGGGAGCCGTTCATCTGAAAAATCCGCACGTGGTTACGCTCGTTCCCGATATTCGGATGCCCGACGGTCCGCAGAAACCAGCGACCATCAAGGTTTCAACCGAACTGGAAAACCCCACCACCAGCCGCATCGAAGGAACGGTGCAGTACACGCTGGAGGGAAACAAGGTTTCGAAAAAAGTAAGTATTCCGGCAAAGTCTTCCCTCACAGTTGATCTCCCCGCTTTCACGCTTCAAAATCCCAAGCTCTGGTGGCCTTACGGCTACGGAAAGCAGCATTTATACCCGGTGACCATTCAGTTTCTAGCGGGTACCAAGGTTTCGGACGAAGAGAAAATTCAGGTAGGCGTTCGGGAAATTCAGACGGAATGGAATGCCACCACCCGAAGTAAACAGGTATCCGTCAACGGTCAGAAAATCTTCATCAAGGGCGGTAACTGGATTATTTCCGACGCCCTATTACGCTTTTCGCCCGAGCGGTACGACGCTGAAATTCGTTTTCACCGCGATATGCATCTCAACCTGATTCGCATCTGGGGCGGGGCCATCACCGAACGTCCGGAATTTTACGAAGCCTGCGATCGCTACGGTTTGCTCGTCATGCAGGATTTCTGGGGTTCGGGCGATTGCAACGGTCGCTGGGTCGATCCGGCTAAACTGGACGATCAGTGGACCCGCCGGAAGTATCCCGACGATCATTCGCTGTTCCTGGAATCCGCTGCCGATCAGATTAAAATGATCCGGAATCACGCTTCGCTAGCGATCTGGTGCGGTGGTAACGAAATTACGCTGCCTTCGGACATCATGCTGCCGCTCCGCGATTCGCTCCTGCCCGCTCTGGACGGTACGCGTTGGTTCATCGATTATTCGAACTCCGATGATATGTCATTCAATTCCCTCGGCGGCAACGGCGATGGTCCTTACGGTATTCAACCCATTGCTAAATTCTGGTCGTATAAAACCTGGCCGTTCAACTCCGAAGTAGGTTCCGTGGGCGTGGGTGATATCCAGTCGCTCGAACGTTTCATCCCCAAAGAAAACCTCGTAGCTCCGCAGTACAGCAAGGGCAAATCCCAAGTGGATTCCGTCTGGCAGTATCACAAATACATTGGCTACGATCAGTACATCGATCCCTACGGTAAGGCGAAGGACACTCGCGATTTTGGCCGGAAAGCTCAGCTTGTCAACTACGACCAGTACCGGGCTTTGATGGAAGGATTTTCCTCGCACATGTGGGAATGGTATACCGGTACGATCATCTGGAAAACGCAAAACCCCTGGACGTCTCTTCGCGGACAGATGTACGATTACTACCTCGATCCCAACGCCTGCCTGTACGGTCTGCACAACGGAAGCGAGCCGCTGCACGTCATGTACAACCCGGCGGATAGTATGGTCATGCTGGCGAATAACACCTTCCAGACCCACCGCGATTTGATGCTGGTGGTGAAGCTGTACGATATGAAAGGCAAGGAAACGCTCATCACGCAGGTGTTCTCGGAAATCGGCCCCAGTACGGCCCGCCCCTATCTGTCCGTGGCCAAAGCTCTGGCGAAAGCGGCGAAGGAAGACGGCGTATTCCTGTCTTTGCGTCTGTTGAACCTGAACAAGGAAACCGTCAGCGATAACCTGTACTGGCTGCCGAATGAAAAAGGCACCTACTCGGGCTTGCAGCAACTCAATACCGCAGATGTACAGGCTACGGCTAAACAGGTAGACAAAGGCAAAATTGAAGTAACCCTGCGTAACGATGCCCGCAATCCGGTGGCTTTCTTCAATCGACTCTCGCTCGTACAGTCGCAGACGAAGCAACGCATTTTGCCAACCTTCTACAGCGACAATTACATTTCGGTACTACCCGGTGAACAGAAAACGGTAACGCTGGAGTACACGCCAGGTTCGGAAAACAAACCGCTGGTTTCACTGGAAGGCTGGAACGTATCGGAGCGGTTTATTCCGATTCAATAGTAGGTATAGATTGATTCAAATTTGGCTTCCCGAAAGTGCAACGCTTTCGGGAAGTTTTGTTTTAATGCCTTGATTTCCTGAATCTATTCCAACTTAACGTATAGAGCTTGTGTCATAGCCGTACTAAACCTTTCTCGCTATGACACGCTATAGTTCTGTATTGATTTTCTTTCTGCTTCTTGGTTTCGTGAGCTGTAAATCCGGGGATGAGGTCAAGGATGGAGGCATTCCGCTTGCCTTAGGTAATCGGGCTTATGTCGAGCATTCTACGGACTTTGCCTTTGATTTCTTCCGCCGCATCAATCAGGTTAATTCTTCTGAAAATGTATTTGTTTCTCCGCTGAGTCTGCACATTGCCCTGGGTATGCTGTTGAACGGTGCGGAAAAGGAATCGTATGAGGAAGTTAAAAAGGTATTACGCCTGACGGATGAAGGGTATAACAGCCTGTACAAAATCCTGACGGAAGGCTTACCCAAAGTAGACAACCGGGTTACCGTTAATCTCGCCAATTCAGTCTGGTACCGACAGGATAAGAGCGTCGAGGCTTCCTACACCGAAACCCTCAAACAATACTTTCAGGCGGAGGTAAAACCACTTACCACAGTTGGACCCGTCAATGACTGGGCACGGCAAAAAACCAATAATAAAATTGATAAAATTCTGGATACGGTAGATTCTGACCTCTTCATGCTTTTGATGAATGCCGTGTATTTCAAAGGGGACTGGAAAAGTCAGTTCAAAACCTCCCATACGCGGGATGAGTCGTTTAGCCAGGCTAACGGTACCACCAAGCTGGTGAAAATGATGCGTCAGGAGAATAACTTTGAGTACGCAACCATGCCAGGGTACGCCGCCTGCGAGCTACCTTACGGCAAAGGTGATTACCGCATGACGATTCTGCTACCTGACTTAGGACAATCGATTGATTCACTGGTTCAAAACTATACGACGACGCATTGGAATGAATTGCAAAAAAGACTACAAACCCTAAGTGTCCAAGTAGCTTTGCCCAGGTTTGAAATCGAATTTGACTCGGAAGATCAGCTGAATACAATTCTCCCACAAATGGGTATGTCGAAAGTTTTTAGCAGACAGGAAGCAAACCTGACCAGGATTCGCCCTCAGAATGATTTATTCGTAGGCTTTGTCAAGCAAAAGGCGTACATCAACACCGATGAAAAAGGCTCTGAAGCGGCGGCGGTAACTGCTATTGGCTTATTCCCAACTAATTCTGCTTCTACGTCTGCTCCATTTGTCTGCAATCGTCCATTTGCTTTCTTCATCAGCGAAAAGAATTCCAACGTCATTTTGTTTGCGGGAAAAGTAGCGACGTTGTAAGTACGGTCTATTTCTGTCAGTTCTTACACGTGAGTTTGCCCATTTATTGCGTCCGTGGCGAATGTTACGAATGACGCGTCTATTGTACCTTTGTGCGGTATGGATTATAAATCCGAAAGGGCCGCTTCTTCAGTACAAACCCTGAAGGGGTTCAACCTGAATAGCCCCGTATGCAATGCGGGGAATCTAATGCGAAGCTAGTCATGGGTTGCACCCATGGCTAGTCAAATGAAAACCCTCCGGGGTTAAATTGCCATACTTCTCCTAATTCATTCAGGCCTGGATCCCGACTCACTAACCCCGAAGGGGTTCCCTATCAATAGCCCCGTTGCAATGCGGGGTATGGGTGCGTCCCGCCCGGT
>NZ_NMPS01000219.1:0-229 GCF_002261125.1 Siphonobacter sp. BAB-5385
GGCTCACTTTACCGAGCACATGGCCTTTAACGGGACCAAGAATTTTCCCAAGAACGAACTCGTCAGTTTTCTTCAGTCCAATGGCATCAAGTTTGGCGATGATCTCAACGCCTTTACCAGTTTCGAACAAACGGTATACTTTCTGCCCGTACCGACGGATTCGATGAAAGTCTTCTTACGAGCCTTTGATATTCTCGAAGACTGGTCACACGATCTGACCCTGGACGAA
>NZ_NMPS01000220.1:0-226243 GCF_002261125.1 Siphonobacter sp. BAB-5385
ATTCCGGGAATCGCATTCTGGGGCTCAAGCCGCTTTCCATTCCATGGCGGCCACCATGGGATGGCCCCCATGGAATGCATACGGACTAAAAGACCAGCTCCGTCAGCGGGACGAAAATAGTCTTGTAATAACATTACCATCAGTAGCTTTTAGTAGGAAATGCATACGAACCAAAAGACCAGCCGTCTCACCGACACAAAAACTAATTCATCAAAAAAACTAACGACCCCTCATTACTTTCCTCTCCCTCAAATCATACCGCTGCCCCTGACTCAACAAAATAAACCCGCCGTTAGATGCGGTAAACTGCTCCTGCTGATCCCGTACGTGAGGCTCTCCTTTACCGATAATCGTCTGGTAGTCATACACCGCCACGTACGATTTGCCCAACACTTCCAACTGATCTTGTTGTACAACAATGGCCGTCGATTCGTCCAGCCCGATCCCAATCAGTTGTGGCGACTGGCGGATGAAATCAATGAGGTCAAACTGCCGATTACGTTTGAGTAAATGCTGATCAATTGCGGAATTTTTCAGAAAACCCAGTCCCTGCGTATGATCGCCGACGAGGATGTCAGCCCTCTTCGTATCGCCCCGCCACAGAAACGACCCCTGAATACTCGCCCCCGCCGAACTTCCCGCAATAACCCCGCCCCGGTTCAGTACCTCAAAAAAAGCCTGATGCGTACGAGTGTTGAGGTAAGAGTCCGCAATTCGCCACTGCCGACCGCCGATAAAATACACACCCGTCGCTTCCTTCAGCGGAGCGATAAACGCGTCACTGTTGGCTTCGGTCAGGTTTTTGGTATGGAGAAGCGTAACCCGTCTCACGCCCGACTGTTTCCGGATACTTTCCAGATGCGTCGGACTCAACGCCGCCGAATCGCCCGCTGCGGCGGTAACGACGACAATGCGGGCTTTCTCCTTCCCTCCAGCCAGTTCCACAAAGCGGGCCCAGATTTCCGGTCCCACGGTACCACCACCAATGATGAGTAGTGAACCCTTTTCGGGGCCGTGGCGAGTGGTACTTTTTTCATTGATGACAATCGGTGTCTGGGCTGAAAGGTCAAGCGTCCAGACGATTAAGAAGAAAAGTAGAATGAATTTTTGCATACGTCAGGAAGAAAACCGGAAGGTAGGAACCGTCCATTACAAACGAAGGAAACAGCGATTTTCCGGAACAGAACCGCGACCAATGCTTATTCTTAGGGAATTAGCGTCCGGTTTTCCCGAATCTGGAATACGTCCTCTAAGGCCTTGCGGGCCGCATGATAGCCGCACATGCCATGCACGCCCCCACCCGGAGGCGTGGATGACGAGCAGATGTACAGGCCTTTCGTAGACGTCCGGTACGGCGAAAAGCGTAAGGCAGGTCGGGTGAACAGTTGGGTAATATCAAGAATTCCGCCGTTAATATCGCCACCGATGTAGTTGGGGTTGTGCTCCTGTACCTGAGCCGTATTCATGACGTGGCGAGCCAGAATCCGGTCTTTGAAACCCGGAGCAAAGCGTTCCACCTGGTTTTCGATGGCTTCGGTACGGTCCCGCGTGGAGCCGTTGGGCACGTGGCAGTACGCCCAGGCCGTGTGCTTGCCTTCGGGAGCCCGCGAAGGATCGTACTGACTTTGCTGGGCCAGCAAAACGAAAGGCTTCTCCGGGTAGCCGCCCTGTGAACTAAGCTTTTCGGTGTCCGTGATTTCCTGAAGAGTGTTCCCTAAATGCAGGGTTCCGGCGTTCCGGCAATTTTCGTCGGTAAACGGAATCGGAGCGTCGAGAGCCCAGTCAATTTTGAAGATACCCATCCCGTAGCGGTAACGTTCCAGTTGCCAGCGATACAAGGGGGAAAAGGTATGTCCAGCAATTTTAAGCAATTGTCGGGGCGTAATGTCGAACAGCACCGCGTGCGAGGAAGGCAATTGCTGTAAGGATTCGACGTAAAAGTTGGTTTCGATTTTTCCGCCTAGTGACTGAAAGTACGTTGCTAAGGCCTGAGCAATTTGTCCCGAGCCACCTTTGGGTATGGGCCAGCCCCGTAGATGGCCAGCCGTTAAGAGTACCAGTCCAATGGCGGAGGTGGTGAGGTTACTCAAGGGTTGAATGGCGTGGGCGGCCATACCGGCTAACAGTCCCTGAGCCTGCGTTCCTTTGAATAAATGTTTAAACCAGGTCGCCGGGGGTAAAGCCCGTAAGCCGAAGGCCGCGAAGTCCAGGGGATGCGAAGGAAACGTCAGCGGACCGAGCGTATCGACCGCCACCTTGGGCCAGGTTTTGGTTAGAAATCCGGCGAGTTTTTCGTAGGCCCGCTCATCCACGCCCAGCGTTTGAGCGGTTTTTTGAATAGATTGAAACAGTACCGCTGCCGGACCCACATCGAAGGGATGGGCCGCCGCGACTTCGGGATAGATGAATTCCAGACCAAAATCCGCCAGCGGAAGCGTATTGAAAAAGGGCGAGCCTGCCGCCAAAGGATGAATGGCCGAACAAATGTCATGCTTGAAACCTGGCAGGGTAACTTCCTCCGTACGGAGTCCGCCCCCGATGGTTGATTTGCCTTCCATCACCAGCACCGAAAGTCCCGCCTGTTGCAGGGTAATGGCAGCAGCCAGTCCGTTCGGACCCGAGCCCACCACTACGGCATCGTACTCTTTTTTTGTCATACCTTCATCGACCGGAACCGTTACGTTCGGAGCAATACCTGCCCGTCGCGTTGGAGCACCCAGCCCGTAATGGGATTGAAATGATAGCCGCCTTTGGAACCGCGGGCGGCTACTAACTGCTGATACGTGGGTTGGATATAACCGGTCTCGTCGGTTACCCGGCTCTGGATTTCGGTTTCCGTACCATCCCAGTGCCAAAGGTAACGAAAACCCGTATGGGCCTTATCTAAAATGGGTCCCTGGATCTGGGCTAGTTGCCAGCTACGGCCGCCATCGGTACTCACTTCCACCCGATCTACCTTACCACGACCACTCCAGGCAATCCCCCGAATTTCGATCCAGCCCTTTTGTACCTGAGCCGGATACGCCGGAAAGGTAATGATGGAACGGGCGTCAATGTCGAAACTGAAATAACGGATCTTGCCGTCTTTCACCGGTTCGGTATACTTGGACGTTTCCTCGCGGGTCATAAAGGGTTCGTCGGAAAGTTCCAGTCGCCGAAGCCATTTGACACTCATGTTTCCCTCGTAACCCGGCAGAAACAACCGAAACGGATATCCCTGCTCGGGGCGAATGGCCTCGCCGTTTTGGGCGTACACGATCATGGCATCCGACCAGCCTTTCGCCAGTGGAATACTGCGGGTCATCTTCGCCGCGTCCGATCCTTCGGCCAGAAACCACTGGGCCTGGGGCTTCACTCCTACTTCCCGAAATAAGGTAGAGAGCATGACACCCGTCCATTCGCTCTGGCTGGTTAGGCCGCAGATGTCTTGTGGACTCAGCTTCGGATTCCCCGAACGAAAATTACCCGAACATTCCAGAAAGCAAATCCGCGTAACGGATGGATACCGCTTCAAATCAGCCAGCGTCAATACCAGTGGCTTTTCTACCAGCCCGTGAATCAACAGCTCATGCTGAGCCGGATCGATGGCGGGAACACCGTTGTGATTCCGTTCAAAATGCAAATCCGAGGGCGTAATCGTGCCGTATAGATTTTGTAAAGGCGTTCGGGAAGAAATATCCGACGGTTTTTTGACGGGCTTTTCAAACGGCGACCGCGTGCCCACTGTGCCGGGTGGTACACCAGGAACTTTGGTCGGGTCGGTCTTCCACTCTTTTTCTGACAGAGCCGCCTGTACAGCTTTGCCGAACGGAGCCTGAGCCAGCACGATCGCGGCGGTAGCCGCTCCGCCTAATAGACTTCGCCGACTGACTTTTTGTTCGAGTACAACGGGTTTTTCTCCGGGTAATACTTTCATTGGTTCTTTCAAAAACGGCTTTACCGGATTATGGGACCTCCACTACGGTCGTCCAGAATATAGTTGGCTTTAGCGGGCATTGCCACGCGGGGTAAGGTCTGAGCATCGAGCACAAATCCAGGCTGGATCCGCTGGTTTTTTCCAGCAAAAAAGCCGTCAGACTGTACACTTCAGCGTCGGTCAGACTGCCTGGAGCGTTAAACGGCATAGCCGCCGGATGTAATCAAACAACGTCGTAGCGTAGGGCCAGTAGTTACCAATACCTTTGGTTTTGCTGGTATCCGAAACCACTAGTCGGTCATTGGGACCTTCTACGCCCGTTTTGCCGTGACAGGCCGAACAACGTTCCGCATACAGCACGGCTCCTTTCACGGCCGTCCCCGAACCCAGTGGTAAGCCTTTTCCATCGGGACGAATGGCACTATCCCAGGCTTTGATCCGTTCAGCCGTAGCCGGACGACCCAAGCCATAAATGGTATCAGCAGACATCCTTCCGACCGTAGGGCTTCGGGGCTGGGAAAAGCTCAGACTGGCCCAGGCTCCCAGCCCCAATCCGGCCCAGAGTAGTCCTTTTTTTACAATTAAACTCATCCTTCTAATCGTATTTACCCGCTTTCAGGGTACTTTCGGAAAGAGCGTATTTGCGGGGAACCCGATCGAGTACTACGTGAATCGAATCTCTGTTTTCATTAATCCCTGACAGGATGACCCGGTTTCCTCCGTTAATGGCTTGATAGTTCAGAATCATCCGGTTGCGTAGCGGCGTGGGTGCTTTCACGGTACCGTTGTTGCTACGATCCCAGCCTACGACCTGCGAACTTTCGCCGCCGGGGTTTTCGGCTTCGCTGATCATCCCACGGGTGCGGCGGGTAGATCGGGCCAGCGGATGAATTTTTTCATCTTCCGAACCGATAATCGCCAAAGCTTCCTTGGGTATCCAGCTGGCCACGACGGGTTTTGCTTTGGCTTCTGTACGAGCCGCTTTTCCCTCAACCTCCCGCGTTTCCCGGTTCTGACGACCCCGGTTTTTGTCCTGTAAATACAAGACGTGATGCAGGGTATCCGCTTCGTAGTAGAAGACGCGTTGCCCACCCGCGACGCCCGTCAGCTCGAAGGTTCGGTTGATGTCCCGCATGGGCGAGCCGCCGCCGTTGGACAAATCCAGATCCACGGGTCGGTTGACTTTGAACGTTAGCGTCGTCCAGTTTTCGAAGGTGGCTTGTTGCCAGCGTACGGAATCCAGCGGCGAATAGGGAATGACCTGGTTGTTGATTTTAAATTCCGTCACGTTATAATTTCCCCGCAATTCCGACACACCTTTAAGGGCGGGCTGTTTGTACGGATCATACAGGAAGTTCACGCCCTGCAGGTAGAAAAACCACACCACAAACACCCCAATTACTCCGGTTTTTAGGAAAACCCGGCTCCATTGTTGCCAGGGTTTATCAAACGAAGGATAGTAATGAACGGGAATGGTCAACTGTTCGCGAACCAGCAAATTGTATACTTTCGGAATGTCGTAAATGAGCAAAAAGCCGGATAGCAGCACGAAGTATGAACTATATACGTGGACTCCTCCATCGTACTCGAAGTTAACAAAGACAATGTCAGCCAAAGCTCCAAATAATAGTACGGAACCCCAAAAGGTCGTGGCTCGGAAAAACAGTAAGGCTCCAGCCAAAACTTCCACCACGCCCGCGAACACTTCGTACCAGGGGACAATACCAATCGAAAGCCAGTAGATTTTTTGTAGCGTCAAATCACCAAAATCGGTATTGAGAACGCCCAGCGAAGGATACGGCAGTTGCGTGGGGAATAGTTTGGTATACCCGAAACCGATAATGCCAATCCCCGCCCGGTAACGTACGACCACCCGAAGCCAGTAATACAATCGGTTGTACTCGCGGGGCTGAGGTTTGCGGCGACTATCGATAAAGGTCCAGACCAACCCTACCCCGATGGCAAAAATCAGGGTGATTACCCAGGTGGCGTAGCCATTGAGCGGGCTACCGAAAATCTTGTTTCCGAAAATGTTCAGACCGGAACCAAACCGGGCAATGTCGTACAAATCGCGGTAATGCAGTCGCGTCCAGTCAAACGAAAACAGGTCTTTGTACCAGCCCGGATCATTGGGCAGAGCAAGACTCACAAAAAACACGAAAGCAATGCGGAAGAGAATCTTCTGCCAGGCCGTCCAGAAGGGAGGTCGAAGCTGCGTTTCAGAAGCCGCCGTTTCCGGACGTAAGGTATCGACAGGGAGCGTTGACATAGCGGTTTAGAGTTTAAGACCTTTACGGCGACCTACTTTTTTAGCTTCTTGAATCAGATACTTTTTGTCCACCTGGTTGAGTACGACGCGGATGGAATCGCGATTTTCGTTGAGGCCCTTCAGCAGGATGGTTCCAGCTTCGGGACGCTCGTAATGCAATACCAGTTGCTCGCCTTTGTAATGGCGGTTTTTGTTTTTCAGTACCAGCGTGTGAGTCAGCGAATCAATCGTGTAAGAATAATAGTGACGACTGATCGAACCGGTTGCTTCGTAGTTCCGCAGGGAATCAGCGGCGAAAATCTCTTCCGTATGGAGCGAATCAATTTGCACCGGACGATTGGAACGGATACTCAGCGTAGCCCAGGTTTCGAACACCACATCTTTCCAGCGAATGGGGTCGGTTTTCGAGTAGGGAATGTCCGTTCCATTGATGATAAATTCGCTGACATTATAGAGCCCCGCTGCCTGCGAAAGTCCTTTTTGCCGGGGATACTGATACGATCCTTTGCGGTGACCAGCGTAGGTTTGATAGCCGTAGAAAAAGACGAAGAAGACGATAAAGGCCAGCTTGCCCATCAGCCTAGCGTTTTTCAGCCACTGCTCGGAGAACACGGGCTGAAAGCGATTGGGTTTCGTAGCTTTTTCCAGCGATAGTAGCGTAAAGAGTCGAATGGCATCGAAGGAAAACAGAAACAAGGCCAGACTGATCAGGTAGAGACTATACACGTATTCACCCCCCTCGTAGGCCAGGTTCGAGACAAAAACATTTCCCGTAAACGGCAGAATGATGAGCGTGGCAATCGTAGCCGTTTTCCGGTGCAGGAGTAATAAGCCTCCAATAATTTCGATCAGGCCCAGGAAGGATTCGTAGGTTGGTACGACACCTAAACTTAGAGAGAAGAGTTTCCAGGCCGAAAAATCGCCGTAATTAGTGTTCAGATGACTTAGCGAAGGCAGCGGCGATTGTTCGGGAAAGAACTTGATGAATCCATACGCCAGCACACCCACGGCCAGCCGATACCGAACCAGCACCCGCAGCCAATAATACAACAGGTTGTATTCCCGCTTCTGGCGATCGAATGCACTCCACACGACCGAACCCACCAAAGCGATACCCGCCACGATGGCCCAATTGAGAAACGTGTCCGCTCCATCAATGAATTTGGGACTGTACCGCGACAGGTAAAAAATTTCGCGGTAACTCAACTGTAGCCAGTCGATGGAAAACAGATACTGGTAATACTTGTAATCGAGCGGTACGACCTGAATGAAAAAGTACAGAAAGAAAAAGCGGAAGATGGCTTTTTCGGCCGTACTCCACGCGGCCGGTTCCGAGAGATGCGTTGGTTGATCCATCGTTTGAATAGCGGTTAGTAGCCTTCGTTTTGAACCAGTGCTTTATCCACCAGTAGCTGATCTACGGGCAGGGGTAATACGTAACGTTTCGGATCCGTAACGCCCAGTACAGTAGCCGCCCGTCCCGTCCGTACCAGGTCAAACCAGCGGTGCGGTTCCAGGGCAAATTCCACGCGGCGTTCGTTTTCGATCGCCAGTAAAACAGCCTCAGACGTAGCCGCTGTAACGGCGGGCAGCCCAGCCCGATCACGCACGGCATTCAGATCGCTCAGAGCAGCCGTCAATTTGTTCTGTTGAGTCCGGGCTTCGGAGCGAATCAGGTATTGTTCGGCAATGCGAAGCACGTACGAAGGGTCTGAGCCAGGGTTGCGGTAGTAGAGGTTGCCGTACCAGCGATTTTGGTTGTCTTTGGCGACGAGTACGCTCCGGTTTCCACCCACGCTGGCATCGTTGAGTAGCGTGACCAGAGCCGTATTGGGTGCCCACTGACGCGTACCACCGTTAGTTTGCGGCTGCCACTGCCCGCGATGGGCGTTGATTTCAGTGGTACCGTTGTAGAAAATCTCGAAAATGGATTCCTGCGTACCCCGGGCGTTATCGGCAAAAAAGGTACGGTACGGCTTGATTAGGGAATAATTCGTAGCATCACCGATGAGTTTGCTGGCGTATTCTTCCGCTTTGACCCAATCTTTCTGATAGAGGTAATAGCGGGCTTTCAAAGCCCAGACTGTCTTTTGCGTGGCCCGGTAGCGGTCGGTGGTTGCGGGGAGCAGGGACTCGGCCGCATCCAGATCTTTAAGTACCTGAGCGTAGGTCTCAGCGGTGGAACTGCGGGCAATGCCCCGGTTGTCGGCGGGCGTTACAGTCGGTTTGGTAATCAGTGGTACCCCACCCCAGACGCGGGCCAGATCGAAATAGGCCAAAGCCCGCACGAAATACGCTTCGCCGAGGTACTGGTTTTTCAACGCGGTCGTCAGGGCCGGATCGGCTACGTCGTTGACCTTCGCCAGCACATTGTTGGCCCGGTTGATGGTCTGATAAATGGCAATCCAGACGCCGCTAATCATGCCATTATCGGCATTGACTTTGTGGTTGATGAATTCCTGAACGATGGACTGCGAGCCAGTCCATTCCACGTTATCACCCGACAGGTAACCGATGGCCTGAAAGTTAGTACCGTAATAATTACCACTCGCCAGAGCACTGTACACACCGCGAACGGCCGTTTCAGCGGAAGTTTTATCGGTAATGGTAACGGCATCCGAAATGGATTCCTTCGGCTTCACATCCAGAAAGGACTGGCAGGAAGTCAGGAACAGAATACTTACTAGGATTAAAAAAGTTGCTTTCATTACGGTCTGTTCTTACAAAGTCACGTTTAAACCCAACTGTAAACCCACCGGCTGCGGTGGCGTACCCAGATCAATGCCCTGCTGATTCTGGTCACTGCTGGCACTCGATTCGGGGTCCAGACCCGTGTATTTGGTCAGCAGCCAGAGGTTGGTACCCACGGCGTAGAGGCGGAGGTTATCCAGTCCCACTTTCTTGGACCAGGTTTTCGGTAAGGTATAGCCCAGCGTCAGGGAACGAAGGCGGAGGAACGAACCATCTTCCAGCCAGCGGCTGCCGCCATCGCGATAGTTGTTGACGTTGACACCGTCGGGACGGGGTACGTCGGTGATGTCGCCGGGTTTCTGCCAGCGGGCCAGGTTGCTGGCGAAGATGATCCGGGCAGCGTCGCGGGCTCCCCCACCCTCTCCGAAGAATTTGTTGTGATTGTAAATTTTGTTTCCGTACGAAAAGGAAAAGAACACATTCAGATCGAAACTGCCGTAAGTCAGGTTATTGGTCAGACCGCCGAAGAGTTTGGGCCAGATGCTACCCAGAATTTGCCGGTCGTCCGTAGTAATTTTTCCGTCTTTGTTGACGTCTTCGTACACCACGTTGCCCGTCTGCGGATCGACGGACAATTGCCTGTACACCCAGAACGAGTACAGCGGATGACCCTGCTGCTGCAAAATCAGATCGCGGCTGCCGTAGCGTAAGGGCGTTTCAAGTTTTTCAATGGTGTTGACGTTGCGGGCCAGATTCAGGCTCGTCGTCCATTTGAGTTGAGAAGTTTGAAGGTTGACCGATTGAATACCTAATTCAAAGCCTTTGTTGCTGATTTCTGCCGCGTTGCTCCAGTATGTGCTAAAGCCCGTTGTGGCGGGTAAGGTCAGTTGCAGCAGGCCATTGGTCGTGTATTTGTTGTAGACGTTGAATTCGGCGGATAGGCGTCCGTTGAAGAACGCCAGGTCCAGACCTACGTTCAGCTGACGGGTTTTTTCCCACTGCAAATCCGGGTTGCCCAATTGCTGGGGAGCAATGCCGGGACTACCCTGATATGAAGCTCCTCCGGTCCACAAACCCTGGGCAGCGAAATTGCCGATGCCGTTCTGGTTTCCCGTGATTCCGTAACTGGCCCGCAGTTTCAAATCACTTAGTACCGTTACGTCTTTCAGGAATTCTTCCTGCTTGATTCGCCAGGCCGCCCCCACTGCCGGAAAGTAGCCCCACTTACGTTCATTCCCGAAGCGGGACGAGCCGTCAGCCCGGATACTGGCATTGATCAGGTACCGACCCGCAAAGTTGTAATCGGCTTTGGCGAAGAACGAGGCCAGCGTACTCTTACTCCAGTTCTGGGAAGCGGCCGTTGTTGAAGCCGACGAAATCTGCGTAAAGTTGTTGTTGGCGAAACCGCGACCTTCGGCATACGTACGCTTCAGTACATCACTTTGCAGGGTATTTCCTACCAGCAATCCGAAGGTGTGTTTATTGCCCAGCGTCTTGCGGTACGCCAGCGTTTGTTCATTGAGTACACTGGAAAACTGCGTTTGACTGGAAGTCGCTAGTCCCGACGGACTGCCCGCAATGAGCAGGTTATTCCAGTATTCGGATTCGTCGTAGCCGTTATAATCCAACCCGAAGCTGGTACGGAATTTCAGTCCGGGTACGATTTCCGCTTCCCCGTATACGTTGCCGATGTAACGCAGGCTGATGGAGTGAACGTCGTAATTATTGAGCAGTAACGTCAGGTTATCAAAACCCGCCCGGCCGACCAGTACACCGTTTTCGTAGGGCGAAAGATACGTAGGCGTATGCAAAGCGGCCTGTAACAAACCGCCCTGCGGGCCGTCCCCGGCCCGTGCCTGATTGCGGAAGGTGCGGCTGAGGATATTACTCACGCCTACCTGCACCTTATCGTTGACTTTTTGATCGAGATTGATTTTGAAGCTGGCCCGTTCGAAGTTGATGGGTCTGATGATGGCTTCCTGTTGGGTATAGCTACCGCCGATGTAGTATTTGGTGTTGGTGGTTCCCCCGGCTAGTGACAGGTCGTAGTTCTGTAACCGGGCGGTACGGAATAATTCGCCAAGTCGGTCGTAGGTTTGCTGTTCTTCCGGTAGTCCCCGGCCCCCTTCGGATACGGGGCGGAAGGGCCGATTGGCTACCGTACGATTCAACGAAGGCGTATCCTTGCCCGCATTAATCCACCATTCGTTGACCAGTTGGGCGTGTTCGGGGCCCGTCGTCAAATCCCAGAGCCGGGCCGCTTTCGACCAGCCCGTGGAAGCATTGAGGCTTACCTTGGGTTTCTGTTCGAAGTTGCCGCGTTTGGTCGTGATGAGAATAACGCCATTGGCTCCCCGCGATCCGTATAAAGCCGTGGCTTCGGCATCCTTCAGAATTTCGATACTCTCGATGTCGGAAGGGTTGATGTCGGCAATGGGCGAGGTTGCTTTTCCACCCGTACTCACCGACTGCAAACTGTTGTTATTGATGAAAACGCCGTCTACCACGTACAGGGGATCATTATCAGCATTGATGGACGTGGCTCCGCGAACGCGAATGTTTACCGCTTCGCCCGGTACGCCCGTATTACTGGAAATCTGTACACCGGGAATTTTGCCCTGAAGCTGGGCGTCGAAACTACCTGTGGGAATATTCTTCGTGTCGGAAGGGTCAATTTTGGTGATGGAACCGATCAGGTTTTTGCGTTCCTGGGTACCATAGCCCACCACGACTACTTCACTCAGTTGGTTCTGATCAGGTACGAGCTGGATGGTTAGCTGGGTTTGATTACCTACGCTTACCTCCTGCGTTTTGTAACCGATGAAGGAAACCACCAATCGAGCCCGGTCGGGTGCCTGACTGATTTCAAACTCACCATTGGCATTGGTGGATACCCCCTGAATAGTGCCCTTAATCTGAATATTCACCCCCGGAATGCCTTTCCCCGTTTCATCAAGTACCTGCCCTTTGATGGGTCCTTCCGTCGCTCGCCAGTAGGATCGAACCTCTTTGGCAGGAATGGCGGCATGCCCCGATGATACGCTTAGGAGCAGAGGCAGCATCCAGGCCTTCCAATAATTCCCGTGCATGTGTACGTAATTTTTCATTCAATAACTGTGATGGTTGAGTACTAAATTCTTTTCTACTACTTATATAGATTAACTATACAAATCAAGAACACAGATTTACAATGGGTTTACTCCCTTGAACGTTAGAGATGCTTGGCGACCGACGGAGGGCGGGGCGGAGGTCCTCGCTAGCGGAACAGCTCGACAAAACTAGAGAGGCTTCGGTATTTAGCAAATATAATCTACAGAATTTGTATACTAATAGAAGATAATCTTTATTATGTTTAATAAATTATATTATATATACTATTTAAAAATTTACGTATAGACATTATAGTATAAAATGATTACTATTGGACTTTCTTTTTAAAAAGGCTAAGATTTACGCCATTCTTAATACTTTTTACTGAAGCACTAAGTACTATTAAGCGAATCCCCTAAGTACTTAGTATCTATTTCATTTTAAATTAGTTACAATTAAACCAGTACCGTCCGATTTCATTTAAAAAATTATATTTTCACGTTTCAAATTACTATCACCGCCCTACCCGTGAAACTACTTTTTTATTTACTTTTTCTGTCGTCCTCCATTCCCAGTCTCGCTCAGACGTATCCTTGTGAGTATGCTTTTTCCGTTAAGAACGGCTACACTCTTGAAGAAAAAATTTCCAGCACTAATCCGCAAAACAAGGATGTTTTAGGAAGATGGAAATGGATAGAAATTCGAAAAGAAAAAAAACAAAAGCAACCCTCTTCGTATCTGCTGAGTCTTACGTTTTATAGCCAAACGGCCGAAGAAGAACTCAACCATGCGGAAGTGATTTTCAAGGATCAATCCAAACATGTTTTTCAACGGGTTACGTCTCAGTGTGAGTTTTCTCACGGAAGAGGTTATAAGCATTCTGCTCTTATTTCTTTAAACAAGCAAGAGCGGGAAATGCTTGAAAATAAGCTAATTGAGCAAATTACGATTAATCATCAGGTTAGTAAGGAAGTCAATGAAGATGACACCTTATACGTGCAGAGTATGGCCCAGTGTATCTTTTCGAAGTAACTGTACTACTGGTCTAAGAATCAGTACTACAGAAATAAGCAGCGTGGCTATTCCTGTAGTACTGATTCTTTTACAAAGCTTTCACGCGGATATTCCGGAATCTCACCACCGAGCCGTGTCCCAGAAAACCAATGTGGCCTGAAGTCCGTTTCAGCCCAGGATGTTCTTTGTGGTCGGGGGTACCGTTTTGGCTTGCTTCGGCTACGTCACCGTCCAGAATCGTTACGCCATTCAGTACCACTTTCACACGTGTACCACGTACCGTTACTTCCTCCGTATTCCATTGCCCAACGGGTTTCATACCTTCCCGCTTCGCTGGAATAATGCCATAGACGGATCCGTGATACTGGTAGGGTTGCAGGTTCTTGTACTGGTCTGCCGTATTATCCAGAATCTGTAACTCCATGCCGGTATACGCGGCATCGCCTTCGAGCGGAGCCCGAATCCCCAGTCCGTTATTCGCTCCCGGCGTAAGCTGAAAATCGAATCGGAATACGAAGTCGGCATACTCGTCTTTGGTATACAGGTTACCCTGTCCCTTGCCGGTAGGCTCAATCACCAGATTCTGGTCTTTGATTACGTAGTCTTCTTTGTTACCCGTCCATTGCTCCAGATCGGAACCATCGAAGAGGACCTTGAAACCTTCCTGCTTTTCTGCTTCGGTTAGGGTAAACAATTGAGGTAAGCCTGCCAGATGCTTTTCCAGGGTAGCGGGCTGACTGAGGTACGGCAAACCTTTCTTCAACCATTCGCGAACTTCTAGATTATTAAAACGAGGTTCGGCTAACGCAATCTGAGCAACCGCTTCAGCGGCTGGTTTTCGCAATACGGGATGGTTTAAAAAACTCGCGGCATACGACAGAGCCGCGTATTGACGAAGGCTCCCTACTTCTCTTAGAATTTCCTGTCTCTGTTGCGGAGTTCGGGCTACGTCCATGCTCTTTTGTAGCAACACAAGTCGCTGAGGTTCCGTATACGAGGCATGGTTCAGTCGCTGAAGATTGGCCGTCAGATCCTTCGAAAGCGGAATGAACAGTTGCTCAGCCGCTAGTCGGGTAGCCTGTTGGGAAGGCTGACTGGCCGCCTCGATCAAGGCCCGAGCTGCCTTTTCGGCCGTAGCGGTATGCCCCGCCTCCCCTACCCGCTTTATCCAGAGCAGATAGGAGGCTGTAGCGTTGGAGGCTTCGAACCTATACTGCCGATCTGCCGCTGCACGAGCCAGTAAAGCTCCAGAACCTGGATTGCCGATATTCGCGAGAGCGTATAAAGCTAATTTCTTCGCATTATCAGAAGCGTTTTGAGCGAGCTGGGTTAGCACCGGTACGGCATCCCCAGTACGGGTTTTACCAATGGCTTCGATCAGGTATAACTGAGCAGGTTCCTGAGCCGTTTTCAACGCTGTGAGCAGTGCCTGCCGGGCGGAAGGCGTATTGATTTGCACCAGAGCCCGGGCGGCCGGATCGGCTTGCCGATTATCTCCCAGGAAAGAGGCCAGCGTTGCCACCGCTTCTTCTTTTCCCACCATCTGCAATTGGGCGATCAGAAAGGCTTTGGCTTCGGGTGTAGTGGCCTGTTTCAGGGCCTTCTGATACGCCATTGAACTTTTCATGCGGTCGGCAGAACGATTGCTGGCGTAGGCTGTATACCCTCCCAGGGCGTACTCCGTCTGGGTATGATCGCCCGGTGCATTCAGGCCCGCTGCCAGAGCCAGGAGTCCTTCTTCGTTGAGTTTGCCCACTTCGCCCATTGCCGTGTGTAGCTGGGTTTGATTGCCCGCCGGTAATTGAGCTAACACGCCAGCGACGCGGTCGGACTGAGCCCATGCGGCCTGCTGGAAGAGAATCCCCAATAGAAGTATACTTGGTTTCATAGAATAGAGGAATAAGGCAATTGAAAAGAAATTACATGACCCAGGGAGCACGCATGGGTTGATCGATGAGGCGATTGGCTCCTTCATCATCAATAAAAACTTGATTTTTTGGATCGAAGCGAAGCGAACGGCCCAGCCGCAGAGCGATGATTCCCATATTAACCAGCGTACAGGAACGGTACCCATTCTGCTCATTCAGGGCAAAGGGTTTCCGCTCTCGTACGGATTCCAGAAAGTTGGTCACCTGGGGTTTCGGATCTGGAAAGGACGCCAGTTTGCGGGCTAAATCAGGAATATCCGAGCGGAATTCGGGGTACAGTTTTCCTTTCGGTCCCTGGATGTAGGGTACGCCTTCGTCACGACCTTCACCGTCGAGTACGATTTTACAACCATCGGCGTACGTATAGGTAATACGTCGCCAGGTACCCACCGCATCCGGATGCTGCTGGGGAGCGTCAATTTCTACGCTAATCGGGCTTTCGTTGTCTTTGCCCAGAAAATACTGGATTGGATCGAGGTAATGCTGGCCCATGTCGCCCAGTCCGCCGCCATCGTAATCCCAGTACCCCCGAAACGTTCCATGAACGCGATGGGCGTTGTAGGGCTTGTACGGAGCCGGTCCTAACCAGCTTTCGTAATCCAGTTCGGTAGGTACGGGGGCTTCTTCCAGGTGGGTCTTGCCTACCCAGTAAAATTTCCAGTCAAAGCCCGTATGCTTACTTACGGTAACCGTCAGGGGCCAGCCCAGCAATCCGCTTTCTACAAGCTTTTTAATGGGCCGCACCGTCGTTTTCATGCCGTAAAAGGTATCCTGAAACCGGAACCAAGTATTCAGCCGAAACATGCGTCCGTACTGAGCAACGGCTTCTTTCACGCGTTTTCCCTCGCCGATGGTCCGCGTCATGGGTTTTTCGCACCAGATGTCTTTACCAGCCCGGGCGGCGTCTATCGCCATGAGTCCGTGCCAGTGGGGCGGCGTGGCAATGTGTACAATATCAACTTCGGGTAGCAGAAGCAGTTCGCGGTAGTCCTTAAACGTCTTGATGCCGGAGCCACCGGCCAGTTGCAGCCCTTTCTGTAAATGGGTTTGATCTACGTCGCACAAAGCGACCACGCGGGTACCCGCGTAAGGAATGTGCCCACGGCCCATTCCTCCCAGACCAATGATTCCTTTGGTCAACTGATCACTGGGGGCCAGATACCCCTTGCCGAGTACGTGCCGGGGCACTATACTGAAGGCCGCTACTGCAGCGGCCGTTTGCTTAAGAAATTTTCTGCGGGAATGCGTCATACGGGAATAGAGGAATGCGTGATGCGGACTGATAACGGCTTGCGAACAGGCAGGCCATCATGCGTTGGGTAAGGTACGGAAATTGACCTGTTTACCCAAAACTCCGGATTGCTTTCTCCCCTATGAACACCTAAGCACGCCCCATGCGGCGTTCGAGTTCCTGCAACTGCGGCAGATACTGCTTTTCGATAACGTGAAGTTCTTCCTGACAGTACTGACGGGCCAGCTCCCAAACGGCCGTGGCAAAAAGCATTTTGTCCTTGTAATTCTGCTCGTCGCTCAGCTTGGGATCGAACGAAAAGGGTACGGTTTTCTTCGCCTGTTCGAAGAGTTCCATCCGCAAACCGGGGCGTATGGCCAGGAATGCCTGAATGACTTCGTACTGCCGTTCGTACCAGCGATTTTTCCACTGGTCGTATTCGTCCTGCCAGTTCTTTTCTTCTTTCGGAGCTTGTGATTTCGGTGCAGGGGCTACGGGTTGAGCCGCGGCAAAAAGGGGAGGCGATAAAATGAGTGTATTGAGATAACCCCCAATATTCTGAATGGGTGAGTTTTTCTTCCGGCTCTGTTTTAAGGTCGTTTGAATACTGGTCCGGATGTGCTCAATGGGAGCCTTCTCCAGCCACTGCCAGACGGTTTGCTCGGAAACATAGGCACTGACCAGTGGAAAAATTTCATCAAAGTGTGATACTTCCACGGCCGAACCCTCTTCTTCCGGTACGGGTTCCTGAACCGGAGCCCGTTTTAATTTCAATACCGGCGGTACGGCTCCCTGACTCGTATCGTTTTTGGTAATGTTGTAAAAGCGAATGGCCACTACTGCGTTCGCCTTCAATTTGACGGGTAGTTCGTAGGGATAGTTCTTGGCCTGTACGCCTTCGTAATCAAACCGGATGTCGGTATACTTCTGCAAATCCTCCTTGGCTTTTTCCAGTACGCGGTCGCGAAAGTGCCCGTAAAGCTTGTACTCCTCCTCCATGCCTAGCATGGCTTTGAGTTCCTGTAATTCAATCGTCCGCTCCCCCAGTTTTTCGTACTGCTTGAGCAATTCGTAAATCCGCACGGTATAGGGACTCGACAGGTCGAGAATATTGGCCATCTCGTATACCAGATACCGCTCCTTGAGTTCAATCAGGAAGGGCTTTAGATCGGGATGAAAGGAAACCTTCAGGTACACCCGATCGTCGTCCAGGCGTTTCGACTGAATGATTTTACGCTGCACATCATCCGGCGTTTTAATACCACCAATAATGGGCGTTTCCAGTGTTTCGTAAACCCCATCGGTTTTGACCTTTAGTTTGATGATTTTACTCATCAGGCCGCGGGCTCCTTCTTTGAGATCTTCGTAGGTACGACCGTCCTTGCGTAAGCCGAAATCCTGAATGACATCCCGGAAAAAAATCTTATACTCTTTGAAGTCGCGGTCTTCCCAGTCAATCATGGAAATCATTTTGGCAAATACCCGCGTTTCCCAAATGGTGAATTTGTAATGGGCTTCTACCAGAGCGTTTGACTTCCGGATCAGAACCACGGTGTTATTCCGCTTCTTTTTACGGGTATTCTTACGAGGATTAAGCTTTTTCTCCACTAGATATTCGATTTAAAGGCAGCTTTCTGGACGATTCTGTACATACATCAACCAACTATCACAAATTCCACGCTTCCAAGGTACGAAACAAACGTGATTTCTGTGATAGTTTTACGTGCATTTTGTGATAGTTTGGTGTGGAATCTGTGATAGTTGCACGTGGAATCTGTGATAGTTTCTCAAGTTATCCACAAATAATTCATTGAATATCAATTACTTACAAGCTTTTTTTTTGCCGGAAATATTATTAAAATATAATATAAAAACATCAAACAAAGAATTGATGATGATTTTTGTAATTTTTCTGATGAAAAGAAAAAGCTGCGAGTAAAGCTGATGGGCTTAAGAGAAGACTTAAAAATAAAGGAGATTGAAATGGCTAGATAAAAGTTCCGGTGGGCGGGCACGTGCATTTTGTGATAGTTTGCCGGGATTCAATCTGATTTCATGCGATGGAAGAGGTGCAATCCCTGTTAATGTATTCATTATGAAGTTGAAAATACTCGCGGAGGCTACTAGTTAAAAGTCATTTTGAAAACTATCACAATTTGTGAGTAGCAAATAAATCTTTATAAAATCTGCGTTCTGATCAAATTCCTAGATGGGTAGAACATTTCGTAAACTGAGAAACTATCACAGATTGTTTTGTTACATTCTTGATAAACAGATAGTTATATTATTATTCTTCTATTCTTATCTGATTTTGAATGGATTTATAGCTGTTTATTAACTATCACAAATTGTTTTTGTAAAGCCTTGATTTGTAAGGACAAACCCATAGCAAAGGGTCAGTATTTATTCTAGTACAGTTATACACATGGTATACAGGAACTATCACAAATTGTTTGTGTAAAGTATTGATATACAGACAATTAAAGGTTTTATGCCCTGCAATTCCTTTGCATCAGCCGCATTTTGATAAAGATAAAAGTGTCACAAATTGTGATAGTTTTTTTTAGGGTGGTTCATGAGACCAAAGTGACACGCTGTCACTTTGGTCTCATGAATGAAAGTTTCCTGACTAGCTGATAATTAGGGCCTTCATTGGATTCGTGAACTATTTACGAGAGTAGTTAGATTGCTCTACCTATAAATACAACTATCACAATTTGTGGATATATAGTGCTGTTTTTCAGATAATTAAAATAACAAATTGTGATAGTTATGAGAAGTATAAGCCTCATCTCTTCACGGAAAGTGTCACAAATTGTGATAGTTTATGACTGTGCTGTCAACCAAAGGGACATGCTGTCACTTTGGTCGGAAGCGTAATTAGAGTAATGACTAACTAGTAGTCACCCCCTGCCCTGCTTACGATCGTTAATGATACGCTGTGGAACTTACTCAGATGGAAAAGGTTACTCTGGTTCGTGCGGAACAAAGCGTCACAAAAAAAGCAAAGTGACACGCTGTCACTTTGCTTTTGAATAATCATCCCATGGGACTTGCCCGATCAAAGTGACACGCTGTGACTTTGGTTGAGTAGTTGCTGATAGTAGTGTAATTGATCGAGTAACTGCTGACAAGTTTCTTTGGTCAACGGGCCTGCCGCCAGGGTGCGGATGGTCTGCTGAAGTTGTTGCCGTTCGTCGTGCTGGAGACTGGGGCGAGCCGCAACTTCCATTACTTCTTCGGGAGTACTGAGTAAGTGAGTCGGTGCTGCTTTGGCAACCGCATTGATCGAAGCTTTCGGTAATTTCTGCTTCCCGGTCAGAACCGCGTTTTTCAAATCGGGCGTTAACTTTTCCAGCCCAGCTGCAAAGTCACCGTCGCGTTTAATGGTCCGGCTACTTACGCCATATTCCTTGCCCAGTGCTGCGGATACGTTTTCATTTTCGGCAAACTGATTCCCACCCCGTGCGTTCTTCTGCTGTAAATAGCGTAAACCCCGCAGGTACGAAGCCTGCTCGGGACTCAGGTTCCGACGGCCTAACTGGTAATCAATCATGTAATCTTTTACTTCGGCAAGGGAAGTAAAATGTACCAGATTGATGCGAAAATCCAGGTGGTACCGCTGAGCGATGGCGTATCGGTTATGGCCGTCGATAAGAATGAAAACCGGCGTTGGCTGTTCACTGATTCCTGCCGTTGCAGCCGTGGTTTCCCAGATGGTCAGCGGATCCTTGATCCCGTGTTTAGTGATATTTTGTTCCAGCTGATGGGATTCGTCCGCGGTGAGGGGCGGAATAAGATCTTTTAATTCCGGCAGAACGGTAATCTGACTCTTGATATGTTCCTCGGAAGACAGGAGTGAAGGTTTCAGATCAGTCGTCTTTTCCTTCATTAGGTTCATGAAGTCTTTTTTCGCCATATCAGTGTTCAATTAGTTCGGTAGCCAGCTGGTTGTACTGCTGCCACGAAACCGATTTTGGAGAATAACTATACAAGTCTTCTTTGGCTACCTGCGATTGTTTGATAACCGTAGAGACCTCGATGATGGAACTGTAGATCGGGAAGTTTTTATAATTCTCCCGGATGTGAGCCATCATGCTTTTATGAACGCTCTGGTTTTTGTGAACCATCGTGAAAACAATGCCCTTCACGGAAAGCGTTGGATTGATATAGGTACGGATTTCAGCAATCCGGTTGAAAAGACTTTCTACCCCGTGGTACGCACTGGCTTCCGGTTGAATAGGCACAATACAGGAATTGGAAGCCACCAGTGAGCAGGTTGTACAAATGCCCAGGCTCGGTGGACAGTCAATGAGAATATAGTCAAACTTATCGCGGGCTTCTTCCAGCTTGAGAGCTAACCGGCGGTCAGCACCAATGGCGTTGGCCAGTTCGGATTCCTTATAAGCCATCCGAATGTCCGATGGCGTCAGGTACAGCGTCTCGGTAATTTGCAGCATGGGCAGGGGCGAGTTGTGCAGCAGAGCATCAATGATTTGCTCTTTCGGCTCGTGAATTCCAAAACACTGCGAAAGATTACCCTGAGAATCCATATCAATCAGTAGCACCCGGTTTCCGAGCAGACTCAGGGCCTTCCCCAGATTAATGACCGTCGTGGTTTTGCCTACGCCACCTTTGTGGTTGACAATGGAAATGATTTGGGCTTTATCGAACAGGGTTTCCGAATAACCGTACTTACGCAGGGCTTCATCCAGAGCCTGCAGGTGTTTGACCGGAATGTCTTTCTGTTCGGAAAGAGCTTTGTGAAGTGTTTTGGAAGGAATACCAGCTTCTTTTTCGATTTGAGAAAGGTTAAGAGCAGGTTTCGAACGTAGAAATCGAATCGCTTTTTCAGGCGTAAGCATAAGCTCAGGGATAAAATTTTCTCTTTGTCAAAAATAGAAAGAACTTTTTTTATCCCAAAAGAAAATGATTTTTCTTACCGAAGGCATAAAAAATCCCTCTTCAGGAGTTAAGCTGAACGAGGGATTTCCTTTAATTGAAAAAATTATTACGTCTGCAAAGCCTTCTTCAGAGCCACTTCATCGGTTAAATCCAGCCGTAAGGGCGTCATGGATACAAAACCATTTTCAACGGCCCAGCGGTCCGTACCTTCGTCCGCGGGCTCCAGGGGAGTAACCGTAAACCAGTAATGCCTCCGACCCAGGGGGTCCTGACCCGGAACAATGTAACCATCATATTGGCGTACGGATTGCCGGGTCCAGCGGAGATCAGTCGGTTCGGGAGGAAAGTTTACGTTGGTTAAATTAACTTCTTTATCCGCCAGTAATAACTCCAGGGTTTGTCGTACGAAGGGTTCCAGAACGTCAAAATCGGGTTCCGTATTTCCTACAGGGGTGCTCAGGGCAATTCCTTTGATCCCTAACAAAACAGCCTGTTTGGCCGCTGCTAACGTACCCGAATGCCACATGCCGTTACCCAGATTGGGTCCCATATTGATTCCGGATAGTACCACATCTACGTCCGTAAATAGGTGCGTACCCAGAGCTACGCAGTCGGCGGGCGTGCCGTTGACCCGGTGGGCCTGTATGTGATCCCCAAACGTAATGGGTGATTTTTAAAACTCAAGGGGCGGGAGTGCGTAACGGCATGGCCCATGGAAGATTGCTCGACATCCGGAGCAACCACGTATACTTCTCCAAATTCAGTAGCTACTTTAGCTAAGGCGGCAATGCCGGGGCTATAAATACCGTCGTCGTTGGTTACTAAGATTCGCATGATACATTCGATTGGTTGCGTATAGGGGAGTAACTGCTAGAAAACCGTTCAGAGGGAGATTGAGTAAGTTTGGGGTATCCATTAGACAAAATTTTAGGAAGGCTTTTGATCAGGCAGGTTAATGAATTTAACTCATACGTCATCGATTTGCCTTCGGGTATACTTTTAGTAGAAAATGACGCATGAAAAAGAAAGTACAACTCGTGCATAACCCAACCGCTGGGGACGAAGAACACGAAGCTCAGGATCTAATTGCTTTACTACAGAAAGAAGGCTACGCCTGCGAGTATACTTCAGCAAATGAGGAGAACTGGCCTTTGCCCGACTCCGACACAGGACTCATTGCCGTGGTAGGAGGTGACGGTACCATTCGTCAGGTGGCCAAAGCACTCGTACAGGGAGCATGGGCAGACAGCCATTTGCCTCTGGCCGTTATTCCCTGCGGAACGGCTAATAACATCGCCAAGTCATTGGGGATTTCGGCTCCAACCCGGCAGATTGTCCAGTCCTGGAGTCAGTGCCAGCCGCAGCCTTTCGACATTGGCAAGGTAGAGGGCTTGTCAGAAGAAGCGTTTTTTATGGAAGCCTTCGGCTTTGGCTTGTTTCCCGACTTGATGGATGCCATGAAAACGCTCGATAAACCTGAGAATCCTTCCGATGAACTGACCTTTGCTCTGGAGGTACTTCATGAGTTGATTGAAAAAGCGAAGCCCTGTCAGGCTCGACTGACTATCGATGGAAAGGTTTACGAAGGAAATTATCTTCTCATTGAAGTAATGAATATTCGCTCCATTGGTCCCAATCTGGCTCTGGCTCCGAATGCGGATTGGGGAGACGGAGCTTTTGAAATTGTACTGGTTTCAGAGGAAGACCGGAATGTTCTGGCTAAACATGTGCTGGATCAAAGCCACGGCATTCACGACGTTTTTCCTTTGCCCAGCATCATGGCCCGGGAGATTCGCATTGAATGGGCACAGACGAACGCCCATTGTGATGACGAACGCATCGAAGCACTCGGCCCCGTGCAGCTACAAATCCAGCCGGGCCGCTTACAGGTTTTACGTTAATGGCCCGGCTGGATTTGTAGCTGAATAATCAGTATACGGGAGCCTGTTTGGGCTCTTTTTTCTGGAAACTGTAGATCAGATAGATCAGGGCGGGCAGAATCAATACACTGCCCAGCAATAAAGCCAGGCCCAAAGCCTGAATGGTTTTATCCTGCCCCCGGTGCTCGAGCAGGGAGAGGTACCCGCCGCCTTTGAGTAGTACCAAGTTGGGAAAATGTCGGTAGGTGGCCACAAACAGAATCATCATAACCTGAAAGCCCGCCAGGATACGGAGTACCGTTCCTTTTCCATGCAGGAGCAAATACCAGAGTAACACCAGTGAAGCCGAGGCTGCCAGTACGCCCAGGAGACCCAGCGGATGACCGAACACCCAATCCATGAGCGGAATACCCTCCCAGTACGCCGCCAGGAAAACGAGTCCTCCGCAACCGACCGCCAGGATATTCATTCCTTTTACTTTGTCAACAAACTGCTGCCGTTCGCTGGGCGTATCCGTTTCGCCCACCAGATAAACGGCTGCCAGAAAGCCGCAAATGGCGACCGTGAACAAGCCCACGGCGACCGGAAAGGGGTGTAACCACGAAAAGATATACGCATCCAGAAAGGTGCGGGCCTGCGGATCAATGTGACGGGATACGGTACTTCCCGCAATGATGCCAAGAAACAGCGGAGTAATGACGCTGGAAATGCCAAAAATCCGATTGTAAAGGTGTTGCATGTCATCCACTACCGCGTCGTAATGCCGAAATGAAAAGGCAGTACCCCGGGCAATAATGCCTAACAGCATAATGGTCAGCGGGATATGCAAATGCACGGACATAGTCGCGTAGATGGCCGGAAACCCTACAAACAGAATCACAATGGCAATGATGAGCCACATATGGTTGGCTTCCCAAATCGGACCGATGGCTCGGTAGAGCGTTTTGCGGGTCTGGGTTTTATTGGCCCGCGAGGTGAAGACTTCAATGATACCCGCACCAAAATCGGCTCCGCCCAGCAGTAGATAGAGCAGGAGAGAAGCCCAGAGAAAAATGATGACAACGGTAAGCATAGGCCTGAGAATTATTAATGGTATTCCTTAACCCCCTGGGGACGATCGTAGAGCTGATCGACCATTTTAATTTGCCGATACAGCATAAAGACCACGACTCCGGCCAGCGACAGGTAGACCGCCGTAAACAGATAAAACGAATACGCAATACCCGGCATGGGCGTTACCGCATCGGCCGTACGCATGATGCCATAAATAATCCAGGGTTGGCGACCTACTTCCGTAACGGTCCAGCCCGCCTCCACGGCAATAAAACCGAGCGGAATGGCTACTACGAATAATTTGAGGAGCCAGGAACGGTCCGTTTTTTTCTTCCACAAAGCCCAGAGGTACAGCAGCGAAAGCAACAGCATGGCCATACCCAGCCCGACCATAATCTGAAAAGCATAATGCGTAATAGCCACGGGCGGATGAAAGGCTTTAGGAATCTGATCGAGGCCTTTTACTTCGGCGTCGAAATCGCCGTGGGCCAGGAAACTCAGTCCGCCCGGAATTTTAATAGCATAATTCACCCGTTCCGCATCCGCGTCAGGAATACCTCCAATGACCAGCGAGGCCCCTTTCTCGGTGTGAAAGTGAGCTTCCATTGCGGCGAGCTTGGCGGGTTGCCGCCGGGCTACATCCTTGGCCGAATGGTCGCCACTCAGGGGCTGCAGAATCGCTGCCAGGCAGGCAAACAGAGCCGCAATTTTGAAGGCCTTTCGGTGAAAATCAACATTTTTATTTTTCAGGATCATCAGGGCATGAACGCCTGCTACGGCAAAGCCCGTAGCGGCAAAGGCCGCCAGAGACATGTGCAGGGCCTGCGAAAACCAGGCTTTGTTGAACATGGCCTGAATGGGATCAACATTCAGGTATTGACCGTTAACAAAGTCAAATCCCGCCGGGCTGTTCATCCAGGCATTGGCCGCTACAACCAGAATACCGGAAGTTAAGCCGCTGATACCCACCACAACGCCCGTTACCCAGTGAAACCAGGGATTAAACCGGCCCCAGCCGTACAAGTAAAAACCCAGGGCAATGGCTTCGATAAAGAAAGCAGTACCTTCCAGGGAAAAAGGCATTCCGAAGATGGGCCCGGCATGTTTCATGAAGGTAGGCCAGAGTAGGCCCAGTTCGAAAGAGAGAACCGTACCCGATACGGCTCCAACTGCAAAGAAAATGGCCACGCCTTTGCTCCAGGCTTTGGTTACATTCTGGTAGACCATAGCATCCGTCTTCAGCCATAGGTAATGGGAAACAGCCATAAAAAGGGCATAACCATGCCAATACAGGAGAAGACGATGTGGAACCCCAGGGAAAGGGCCATCTGAGAACGGGCAGCTAGAAAATCATCCATGAGTTGTCAGTGTTGATGCGTAAACCCTCGCTGCAAAGCTCATAGGTATTGCCCGGAAATAGATGGTTTTTTTCACTTTGTCGGCAGTACCTGGCGGGGCTCAGGTGATGCGGGGCGTATCCAGTGCCTGTACCCATTCGCTGTGCGTGCAGACCGGGCAAACGTGATACGAATCTTTCGGTACGATTTCCTCCACCTGTCCGCAGAACGTACAAGCGTAAGTACCCGCTTGAGAAATACGTTCGGTTTTCCGATGAAACAATTCAGGTAAGATAGGAAGACCCATGCGGACTTCATCATCGGCGTAATAAAACACGCTCACCTGACCGTTGGGTTCGATGTAGGCCCGACGGATCTGTCCGAGGTGCTCGATACCGTGCAGGCGTAATTCCATCAGAAATTCATCCTGTCCAACGTCCTCCTTATCAAAATTCTGAATGGAAAACTGACCGTTCTCAAGGATCAGGATAGGTCGGCCCTCCAGCAGTTCCTCTACTTTCCGTGATTTGGCTGCCATACGGGTGATGAGCCGATAGGCCAGCAGCACGACTATAAAAACCACCAGGGGAGGCAACAAGCCAATATCATGGTAGAACATGGGGTCGCCCGCCGCCGAGCCCAGACCGATGACCAGCACCAGTTCAATGATGGAAAGCTGCTGTACGGCCCGCTTGCCGGTCAGACGCATGGTTACCACAATCACGATGAACATGATCAGGGTTCGCAACGTTACCTCCAGCAGAAATTGACCCGGTAAATCACCAAGCAGGATGCGGGACCAATCCTGAATATCGTAGTCGTTCATACAGCGTCATGTAGTAAGTACAGCCTACGCTTTCAGGTAAAGCTGGAACGTAGAGCCCTGGTTTTCCTGGCTACGGGCGGTAATCCGGCCCCCATGGTTTTCGACGATGTTGCGAACAATAGTCAGGCCTAACCCCGTACCCGTATACGTACTGCGGGAATGCAGGCGTTGGAAGGCTTCAAAAATTTTCTCCTGATACTGCTCGTTAAAACCAATGCCGTTATCAGATACCTCGATCCGGTAAAACGAATCAGCCCGATCCCGCAGGTAAATCTGGGGACCCTGAGAACGAATGTGGATGATGGGGCAAACACCCGGGGCAACGTACTTCAGAGCATTCGAAAGCAGGTTTTGAAACAATTGCCGCATTTGCCAGGCATTCGCCTGAATGTGGGGCAGGGGATCGATGGTTACGCTTGCCTGCTGTTGCCGAATGGGTACTTCCAGATCCGAGCAGACTTCCGTCAGAATCTGATTGAGGTCAACGGTTTCAAAAGTCGTCGATTCATTATTCAGTTGGGCGAAAGTAAGCAGATCGTCAATGAGTGAGCCCATCCGGTCGGTAGCCGAATGCATTTTGTCAATGAGTTCGGCACCATTACCCAATTTGGTCTGGTATTGCGTAGCCAGCAAATGACCGAAGTGTCTGATTTTCCGCAGCGGTTCCTGCAAATCGTGACTGGCGATGGAAGCAAACTGTTCAACGCTTCGTTGGATTGCTTGAGTTGCTGCTGGTTACGTTGGCTCTCGGTAATGTTAGTAAAGGTAATGGTAATCTGATCCGGTCCCTGGGCCACGGCCGAGACATCAAACCAAGCTTCCAGTCCGTTGCTGTCCCGGTAGTACTGAATGGCGTGTTCCGGCTGACCCGTTTCAGCTACCCGGGCGTACATATCGAATAAACCCGATTCTTTATTTCCCGGAAAAACGCTCATCAGGGTTTTCCCTACGATATTTTTCGGTTTAAGATAAAGATCCCGCTCGACGGTTGCATTGACATGTTCCATCAGGAAATCCGTAATCAGTCCGGGCGTATTCGGCTCCTGACGAAGGGCTTTCATCGAAATGATACTATTCGGCGAAGCATCCAGAATCGCTTGTAATACATGTGGCGAATCGGCTGCTTCCCAGAAAGTACAGAGTACCTGCGTACCGGCCATTTCGAGTGCTACATGCAGACACAGGTCCGGACGGATTTGCAAGCTTTGCTGAACGGGCTGTCGAGTATGAATAACCTGTGGACAAATACCCAGGAAAAAGGAATCGGGTACGTATGACCGGAATGAGGTTTCCTGCGTAGCTTGCAACAGGTGGCGGCCAGTTTCATTGATAAATACAAAGCGAAGATCCATGAGCTGTTCCGCAGCATACACTGGATCAAGCAAAGCGACCCCTGGTGAAAAAACGGAACTCTCAGGGAATCATTAGCTTCTGAAGTTATATCAATCTGGGGTGATTTCATCAGTCACATACGGGGCTACTCGTAATTTTCTAAAAAAATCGTACTAATTAAACGCGTACAGCCATTTGTCGGCGGCTAATTAAGTCTTTTTAAGCAATCCCACCATCCATCAGCGTACCTTTGTATTTTTGGTTTTGACACTCCTTACCTACATGGCCACGACCAAGTCTTCGGCAGCACTAACGTTCATCTTCATTACTCTTCTGATTGATGTTACGGGATTGGGAATCATTATTCCAGTGTTTCCCAAACTCATTGAAGAACTCATCCAGGGTAATATCAGTGAGGCCTCGCTGTACGGCGGCTGGCTGACTTTTGCCTACGCCATCATGCAGTTTCTCTGTGCTCCTGTACTCGGGGGATTAAGCGATCATTTTGGACGACGCCCCGTCCTGTTAGCTTCCCTGTTCGGCTTTGGTCTCGACTACATTCTGCAAGGTTTTGCCCCTTCCATTGGCTGGCTGTTTGTGGGCCGCATCCTGGCGGGCATTACCGGGGCAAGCTTCACGACGGCCAGTGCCTACATTGCCGATGTGAGTACGCCCGAAAAACGGGCTCAGAACTTTGGACTGGTCGGTGCGGCCTTTGGTGCCGGATTTATCCTGGGACCGGCCCTGGGCGGATTGCTGGGAAGTTTGGGGTCTCGGGTACCCTTCTTCGTCGCAGCAGCCCTGTCGCTGACTAACTGCCTGTACGGCTATTTTGTTTTACCCGAATCCCTGGCTCCGGAAAACCGGCGAACCTTCGAATGGAAGCGGGCCAACCCGGTAGGTTCGCTGCTGAGCCTGCGTCGGTATCCCATCATACTAAGTCTGACGGCCTCGCTGGTGTGTATTTACATGGCCAGTCATGCCACTCAGAGCACCTGGACGTACTTTACCATGGAAAAATTTCAGTGGACCGAAAAATGGGTAGGCCTTTCCCTGGCCTGTATTGGCTTGTGCGTAGGCATTGTACAGGCGGGTGTAATCCGGATTATTACACCGCGAATCGGCCCCCGGCGATCCGTATATGCCGGTCTGTTTTGTACCATTGTAGGGTTTACCTGTTTCGCCTTTGCTTCCGAGGGATGGATGATGTTTGTCTTCACCATTCCCTACGCCCTCGGCGGAATTGCCGGACCTTCGTTGCAGGGGATTATTTCGAGTCAGGTACCCGCCAACGAACAGGGCGAACTCCAGGGGGCTCTGACGAGTCTGGTCAGCGTAACTTCCATTATCGGACCGCCTTTTATGACGAGCCTGTTTTCGTACTTTACGCAGGCTTCGGCACCCCTATATTTCCCGGGTGCTCCGTTCGTAGCCGGAGCTATATTTGCCCTGTTTAGCGTGATTTTTGCGATACGAACGTTGCAGAAAACCGACGTTACCGTATCACCGAAGCCGTATGATCAAGAATAACGCGTAGTAATTCTTCGGGCTTGAAGGGTTTCAGTACCATATCATTCAGGCCCGAAGCTTTAATTCTTTCCGTAATCTCAGGGACGAGGTTCGCCGTTAACGCAATGATAGGCAAGGTATAACCACTCACGCGTAACTGCCGACTAGCTTCGTAACCATCCATAACCGGCATTTGCAGGTCCATCAGAATGAGCATGGGTGGCTCGGCCTTCACTTTTTGCAGGGCTTCTTCCCCCTGCGTTGCCGTAACGACCTCCGCTCCCCAACGTTTGAGAATACCACGGGCAGCAAGAATATTCATCGGCTGATCGTCAACCAGCAGGATTTTCAAGCCCCGTAAGGGCTGTTCGTCAGCCGCCGCCGCAGGATTTTTTTCCGCGGGCTTTGTGGCTGTATTGAAACGTTGGTGAAAATAAAACCGCGAACCCTGTCCCGGCGTACTGCTTAACTGCAAAGGCACGCCCTGTAACTCAAGCAAATGTTTACAAATGGCCAGACCCAGGCCGGTACCACCGAAGCTACGCGTCATGGAAGAGTCGGCCTGGGTGAAGCGTTCAAAAATAAGCTTCTGTTTCGCCTCGTCAATACCGATCCCCGTATCTTCCACGGAAAATTCCAGCAGAATGTCCGCTACGGATTGCTCGTGTACGTGAATGCCCAGTTGCACCCAGCCGCTTTCCGTAAACTTAAGGGCATTGTGTATCAAATTCGTAAGGACCTGCGAAGTACGCGTTGGATCACCTACAATCAGGGTATGCAATGCGGGATCAGCTTTGAGGTTCAGCTCCAGCTGCTTTTCGGTAGCGTAAGGCCGGTAGCTGGCCAGGATATTGCGGGCCATCTGAACCGGATCAAAAGGAATGGCTTCAAAAACGATTTTCCCCGCCTCAATTTTATTGAAATCCAGAATGTCGTTGATGATATTAAGCAGATTGTTCGCCGAAAAAAGCATCACGTCCAAATGCTGCTGCTGATCGGGGCGGGGGCGTTCGCCCAGCAGCAGGTGCGTCATACCGATGATGGAATTCAGCGGCGTTCGGATTTCGTGACTCATGGTACTCAGAAAATCACTCTTCACCCGTAATCCTTCTTCGGCCTGAAGCCGGGCCTGTTTCAATGTAAAGGCAAAGCGAAAAGAAAGAATGAGCGATTGCAGCAAAAAGAAACAGAGATAGCCAATAAACAGCAGTTGTTTCTCAGGGGTAGTCAGCCCAAAATACCGCAGGTTGATTACGGTGAAAACCACCATCAATACCCCCGTACTCAAAAGGGCGTAATAGGCTCCCAGACGGCGATGCCGGGCGGCTTGCAAATACACGTAGAAGGCATAAGCAATGTAGAGAAACATCAAAACCAGAAAGGGATTGATAAGTTGCGTGAAAATCAAAGGAGAACTTAGCAGCGTAATCAGAGCAAACAGGATACAAATTCCCGTCATACCCCGAATGATGATCTTATGGGTATCCAGTGGGTAAAGGGCCTGGGTATACTGCGTAAAAAAGGCGATTCCCAGAAACAGAGCCAGGTACTCCAGATGAAGTGTAAAGCTCCAGGAGCCTTCCGGAAACAGATCATGGATTTCGTACAGATCGGTACCCACAATGCGGTAACTGTAACAAAACGCAAACAGGGCAAAGTACAGAATGGCCTTATCGTGCTGACCAAACCGGAACAGCCCCAGAAACAGCAATCCACCCATGAGCAGAAAACCCGTTAGCAGCCAGTCAATGGCTTTCACCTGGCGGTATTCCGAAAGAAGCTTCTGTGCATCACCAAGCTGAATTTCCTGATACGTTCCGCCCTTCGAATGATGAAAGTTCGCTACCTGCAGCAGGAGCCGTAGCGTATCGCTGGTCTGACGGGGGAGCAACTGGCATTGGGAAGTCCAGAAAGGCACCGTGGTAGCCCGGCTCGTACCCGGCTGACCGTTATGCATCAGTTCCTCATCATTGATGAAAAGTCGGAAGGAACTGTAACAATCACCCATGGCCAAAGCCAGCCGCGGATGCCCGGCGGGTAAAAGCACGGTCAGTTCATACGTAGCGTAACCCTGACCCGTCAATGGTTTGCCCTGCCAGTGGGACTCATTAAACAGACTGGGGAAAGGAATATCTTCGGTACGGGAGACGGTCTGGCCGGGCGTACGAAGTTGCCCCCAGGTCCACTTCCATTCGCCATTGAGGGGTACTTTCGACTGCTCCAGGGAAGTATGGCGAAGGTCGAGTATACCTCTGACGGATTTCGGCTGAGCGTAGGCACCGGACAGGAAACCTACCCATGCCAGCAGCAACAGCAAGTAATATTTTTTCTTCATGACAGAAAATCTGCCGGGTGGCGGAATAGCAATGATTGTATGGCGGAATTCTCCCAACGGCTAATCATCCACCTGCGTAAACGGCTTTTGTACCGATCCGTAGAAGATATAAAGGAGTGGGAAATGGAAATAGTAAAGATAGTATAAAGATGGCTAATGGGCCGGATTTATACCAAGAGGTAAGGCTGGGTTAACACGATTTTTGTCAGCGTTTGGCGGAATAGCCCTAACTTCGGGACTTTCAAATCAGATCTTTACGTTTGAAGCTATGACTCTTTCCCTAGAAGTATTGAACGAAGTGATCCGTTCGCGTCGCAGTATCTTCCCGCCCAGCTATACCGATGAGGAAATTTCGGTGAAGGACCTGGAGATGATTCTGGAGAACGCTAATTTTGCTCCCACGCACCGACTAACTGAACCCTGGCGTTTTACGATTTTCCGGGGAAATGGCTTAACGAAACTCGCTGATTTTCTGGGTGAAACGTACCGTTCGCAAACCACACCCGAAAATTTTTCGGAAGCCAAATACGAAGGTACGCGTTCAAAAGCCCTCCAATCGGCTGCTGTCATCGCTATCGTGATGGAAGTCCACCCCGAAAAAGTACCCGAGTGGGAAGAACTGGCCGCCGTAGCCTGTGCGGTACAGAATATATGGTTAACCGTAACGGCAATGGGATTGGGCGGCTATTGGAGCACGCCGGGTAACCTGACCGCCCTGGGAACCTTCCTGAATCTATCGGAAAATCAGAAGTGCGTCGGGCTCTTTTATCTGGGCCACCATACCGCCCCGAGCAAACCAGCCGTTCGTAAACCGATTATGGATAAGCTGACCTGGATCGAAGATTAACAAACCCGCCCTTTGTCTGACCTGACAAAGGGCTTTTCATTTACTGCTATGCTCCGATTGATTATAAGTATACTATTCGCCCTGTCGCCCTGCTTACTGAAGGCACAATCTACCTTTCGCCTAAATGGCAAAGTAGACGCGTTGAAAAATGGCGATACAGTCTTTTTAATTTACGGAAAGGGGAATCAGCAAATCGTAGATTCCACTCGGGTACAGGACGGGCGGTTTACCTTTCAGGGAACGGTGGAATACCCGATCCTTTCAGCACTATATCTGCACAAGAATCCCTACCAGACCAAGCTGGCGGCAGGGGAAAAAATGGATTATCTGCGATTCTATCTGGAACCGGTTACCATGCAGCTTCAGGCGAAAGATTCCCTGAAACATATCCGTATTCAGAATTCGCCGAGTAATACCTTACACCGGGAGCTGCAAAGTCAGCTGAAAGCCAACGATGAAACCTTTCAGCGTTTTGTTCGGCAAGCTCAGGCCCTGCCGCCGGAGAAGCTGAAGGATAAAACCATCTACGACAGTCTGCTAAATCGGGAGCAGGAGCTGTTGCGGGAATCCTACGAAATTCATCTGGCTTTTGCCGACCAGCATCCCGACGCTTACCTCAGCCTGATTAGCCTGTCCCACGTGGCCGCTCAGTCGGGTATGGCGGAGCGAGCCGCTAAAGTCTATCAGAAAGTACCGAAAAAGCTCAGGCGAACGCCGCTGGGTAGAGATATTCCCCTGCAATTGGCAGCCCCTACACTTACTCAGTTAGGCAGTACGGCTCCCGATTTTGAGCAGTCCACGCCCGAAGGCAAGGCCGTCAAGGTATCGGATTTTAAAAATCAGTACGTGTTAATCGACTTTTGGGCCAGTTGGTGTGGTCCCTGTCGGCAGGAAAATCCGCAAGTTGTTAAGGCTTATCAGACCTACAAGGCCAAAGGCTTTACGATCCTGGGCGTATCCCTCGATTTTCCGGGTCAGAAAAAAGCCTGGCTAAAAGCCATTGAGAAAGATCAGCTTACCTGGACCCAGGTTTCGGATTTAAAGGGCTGGGAAAACGCAGCGGCCAAGCAGTACGGCATTACGTCCATTCCCGCTAATTTTCTGATTGATCCTTCGGGTAAAATCATTGCCCGGAATCTGCGGGGAGAAGATTTGCAACGGGAATTGAGTCGGATTTTCGCGGATAAATGACCTGACCGGAATTCATTCGTTTCGGTCAGGTCATTTAAGCCAGGTTCATTACTTCAATCGTAAGGACAAGCCGGATACCATAAAAATTGCTTCCTCCGCCTGACGGGCCACGTATTGATTCGCCCAGCCCTGCAAATCCGTGAATTGCCGTCCGAGCGGCGTATCGGCGTGGAGGCCCATGCCAATTTCGTTGGAAATAATCAGTAACGTAGCCGGAATCTCTACCAAAGCATCCACCTCGGCCTGAAACGCTGCCAGTGTCCGATCCAGATCGTTTTCGTGAGCCATAAACAGGTTCGTGAGCCAGAGCGTGACGCAGTCGATGACGACTACCCGACCGGGTAAGGGAAGGGTAGCCAGATCTTTTTCGGCCTCAAACGTCGTCCATTCCGGACCTCGTTCCCGCCGATGCCGATCCACCCGTCCGGCGAAATCTTCGTCCCAGATTTTCGCCGTAGCCACGTACACCGGCGACTCCGAAAGAGCGAGAGCCCGCTCCTGAGCGTAGCGACTTTTGCCGCTCCGGGCTCCACCCGAGATGTAAATGATCATTCGGGTTTCTTAAAACGTTTGTACAGAAAAAGTTGCCATTTTTCTTCGGCGACTCCGGCTTTATCCATTTCGGCCCGAGCCAGTGTAAAAAACAGATCGGACAGGCGGTTGATGTAGGCCGGAATGGCGTCGTGGACGGTATCGGTTTTGATGAGTGAAACCAGTCGCCGCTCACCCCGCCGCATCTGCGTACGAATCATGTGACAGAGGGCTGAAATCTCGTTTCCGCCGGGTAAGAGAAAGTAGTCGGAAGGGGAGGTCATGGCCGCTTCCAGATTATCGATCCAGGTTTCGCAAAACTCGGCTCCGTCTTCGGGAAGCGGATTCGTATTGATTTTTTTCGCGTCGGAAGGACGGGCCAGGTGCGACATCATGTCCATCAGATCCTTCTGGATTTTGTGCAGATTGGCCTGCCATTCGTGCTCAGTCCCGAGCTTCACGCGTAACAGTCCAATCGTTGAGTTAACCTCGTCCAGCGTACCGATGCACTCCACGCGGACGTCATCTTTGGCAACGCGACTGCCGCCGAACAAACCCGTCGTTCCTTTGTCGCCTTTTTTCGTATAAATTTTCATAAGATGAGTTATCGGCCTTTAAGCCGTTTGGAAAGTTCTTCAAGTAATGCCTGGATGGAAGTGACCGCAATGCCTCCATCAATCAGCCAGCGATCGGACTGTACCTCCACGGTAAGGGCAGCCCCAGGCTCCGTACCGTAGCCTTCCCGCCACAAGGCCCGTCGGGTCCAGAACAGCGGACCGGCTTCGCCCGTCAGTTGTACAGCCGGCCCGGTAGGGGAGGGGTACAACTGGAAAGTCCCCGTAAGACGATCAAACACAAAACCAGTAGCCGTAAAGGCCCGTTCAAACGCACCGGTGAGGACCAAATCTTCGGGTACACCCTGAGCAAAGCTGCCGTTGGTCCCCATGAGCCACAACTGGTCGGCGGCCTGTAGGGCCAGATCCAGTTCGTGCGTGGAAAGTAGAATGGCTTTTCCCGTTTGTCGGGCCAGTTCGTGCAGCAGTCGCATTAACTCGACCCGACTCGGTAAATCCAGGTGAGCGGTGGGTTCATCCAGCAAAATCAGATCGGTATCCTGAGCCAGTGCCCGGGCGAGCATAACTTTCTGCCGTTCGCCATCGCTGAGTTGGGGCAGGCGTCGGTCGGCAAAGGCCACTGTACCTGTTAGTTCCAAAGCCCAGTCAACCTTACGTTGATCTTCCGCCGTCAGACTGCCCAGCCAGTTGGTGTACGGCGTGCGGCCCAGAGCCACCAGTTCGCGAACCCGCAGGTGTCCGGCTTCGACGCGTTCGGTCAGGACCAGGCTGAGTTTTCGGGCCAGATCAGTAGGAGCGAGACTGGCTAGTACCTGCCCGTCCAGGTGAATTTCGCCGCTCAAAGCCGCCTGTAAACCCGAGAGCGTTCGCATCAGCGTCGATTTGCCCGCTCCGTTGGGGCCCAGCAAACCGACCAGCTGACCCGGCTGCAAGCTCAGATTGAGAGGCCCAGCAACGGATTTCGTTGGGTAACCAATCCGCAGGTCATGGGTCGTTAGTAGCGGCTGGCTCATACAAAAACGGATTTATGACGACTGACAATCATCCAGATCACCACCGGAGCCCCCAGTAAGGACGTCACTACATTAATGGGTAAGATCGATTGCGTACCGGGAAGCTGGGCAATGCTGTCGCATAATAACATCAACAGACTGCCAATGAGGCCATTCGCTGGAATGAGAATGCGGTGATTGGAGGTACCCAGCAACGAACGGGTCAGGTGTGGTACGGCAATTCCAATGAAACCAATCGGACCGCAAAACGCGGTGATACTCCCCGTAAGCAGACTCGTACTGGCAATAATCAGAGTACGGGCTCGCCGAACGGTTAGCCCCATACTACGGGCGTAGGCTTCTCCCAGCAGCAAGGCATTCAGGGCTTTGGAAGAGGCAAAGGCCAGTACCAGTCCCAGCATGACCACGCCCGCGAGCACGTACAGGTGTGTCCCGAGTACGCCACCCAGCGAACCAAAGGTCCAGAGTAAGTATTCCTGAATCTGTTCGGGCTGACTGAAATACTGCCAGATACTAATGACGGAAAAGGTGATCGTGCCGACCATTACCCCGACCAGCAACAGAACCACATGGTCGCGGAGTCGTCCGGCAATGAGCAGGACCAGTCCCAGTACCAGAGCAGAACCCAGCGAAGCCATGCCCACAATCAGCCAGCTCCCGGAAAGCCCCAGTTGACGGATGGCGTATAGACTGGTAACGCTCCCACTACCCAGCATCACCGCCGCCACGCCCAGACCCGCCCCGGCGGTAATACCCAGTTCGGAGGGGCCAGCCAGCGGATTGCGAAAAAGCGTTTGCATTTGCAGCCCACTCACGGATAATCCCCAGCCGACCAGCACGGCGGTACAGGCCTTGGGAATACGAATTTTTTCAACGATAAAGAGCCAGGCCGTCTGTTCGGATTCGTGGTGAAGTACGATACGTACCACTTCCCGAAGCGGAATGGCTACGGAACCCAGGGTAAGGTTCACCAGAAAACCAACTACCGTTGCTGCCAGGAGTAAACCCAGTACGAGTCGCAGGCGTGGTGTCATTGGAGTTGTTTGTAATAATACAGTTCGTAATCGGGCAGGAGTTCGGGATGCAGAATTTTAATCAGATCGCCCAGTACCCGCTCCGGATGAACAGCTCCCGATTCCCAGTAATCGTTTGATCCCCGGGCGTTGGTTCGCTTGCTGTAGTTATACAACTGGCCGGTTTTGAAGGCTTTAAAATCTCCGTAACGGGCGTCTCGGGCCAGGATGTCTTTTTTCGTATCTCGTCCGCTGATGCCTACATTCAACCAGTAATCGGCCTGTAGGCCAATGGGATACACGGCCTCAAAGTTAAGCGGCAAACTGCCCGTGGCCCGGGTGGCATTCCAGTGGTAAGTAGCTCCGGCATCGCGGAAAAACTGAGCCATGTAACTATTGCCATTGGGTACAAACCAGGAATCTTTGTAGCTGGTACCGGTGATGATACTGGGCCGTGTTTTGACTGAACGGGTCAGGGATTTGAGTCGATTGTATTCCTTTTCTACGGCGGCAAATCGCTGATTCACCTGTTCTTCCTGGTTGAGCAAGGCTGCCAGCAGCTTCACCCATTCGGCCCGGCCCAGTGGTGTTGTTTCGACCCACTCGGAGTTGATGAGTACGGGTACTCCGGCGGCGTTGAGCGTCTGATAGCGATCCATGCGGGCATTGGGTTGCCCGACGGCCATTACCAAATCGGGGTGCATGGCGACCAGCGTTTCCTCGTTGAGCGTCTGGTCTTTGCCCACCTGCGTAATTTTCTTTTCGTTGATACGGGCAATGACTTTTTCGGAAGATACGTACTTGAGATCGCCCAGTCCTACCAGAATAGCTTCGGCGTCTAGAAAACTGACCAGTCCGATGTGCATGGACGACATCCCAACCAGCGAACGTAGAGGAATTTCAATGAGCTGACTATTCTCGTACCCTTTCGGACGGGGCGTACCGCGTTGCAGGAGAACGTAGGTCGCCGTATCCGTGCTCTTTTCAAAGGGACTCATGATCTGTACCACTTTGTAATGCGAGCGGTAGGTAATCCGAAAGCCTTTGGCGTGTTTGATCTGGACTTTCTCGGGAAAGTAGTCGTGTTTAACGGCCGCTTCGCCCTGTTCGGCAACGGAAGAGGTGGAACTACACTGGGTCAGTAAACCCAGCGTGAAGGCTGCCACTACCAACAGTGGAACCCATTGCCGCATACATTTCTGCGGAAAAGTAAACAAAGGATGCATCATGATTCGTACGAGCTTTTCTTCCGAAAGCTGTCGGGGGTTAACCACTCAGGCAGGTCTTCTGACTCGTTCCCTTCCCAACCCCTTCCCGTACCCAGGGGGTACAGTGGCGTATGGTGGAGAAGTTTTCAGTTTTCAGTTCGCCGTTTTCAGTTTACAGCCTAAGTACTGAAAACTGAAAACCAGAAACTGAAAACGAAAAGAACTTACAGCAGCGGAGACTGTTCCGGAATTGCACCGGATTCCCTTTTCAAACCGTCGTCTCACGACGGTTACCTGGATGGGGCCGCAAAACTACGAAGAAATTGTCGGGTCACTCATACGAAGCTTGCCTGATTGACAAAAACTGGGCTCTGGCGTAAGGGCGGACAAGGGTTCTTCCAGAAACCATTTTTTCAGTATAGTCTCCACAAAAGCCACGCGTTCAGCCACAGAAACCTGGGGAAGTACGATCAGCTGATAGCCCAGCGACTGATACACCTCCGACAGCGTTTCGTACAGCCGTGTGGCTTCGGCAAAGGTCTGCCAGCGTTCGGCGTCGTTGACGTAAATTTCTTTCCAGGGCGGAGCCATCAGCACCCAGGGAGCGTAAGGGTATTGATGGGCCACCTGCATCCATTCCGGTTCCAGCGGAATGTTGCCTACCCGTAGATACGCCAGAATATCAGGAATGCCCCGGTCGAAAAACGTCAGCGGTCCCTGAGCCTGTTGATAGGCTCTCTGCATTCGTTCCAAAGCCAGCCCGGCAAAACCGCTCAGATCATTCCAGGGAACCTGCTTGGAACCCAGCTGTACCTGTTCCTGAATCAGAAGTCGCGATACTTCGACCGAAGTAGGATACCCCCGGTCCTGTAACGCTTCGAGTAAGGTACTTTTCCCGGCTCCCGGTCCTCCTGAGATGATGATTCGCTGCATGGCCTCCGTTTTGACCCACAAAAATACCGATTCTGATGGTCAGACCAACCGGATGCTAAACGTGTGTTTGTCAATACTGGCGGTTGTTTGGTAAGCGATACGAACCAGCTAATTGTAAATCAATCCCATTCCTGCCCTAATAGAATAGGCCTTTACCTGCGAGTAAAGAGAAATGATACAGGCCTCTTCTTACCTTATGATACTTATATTTTGTATTTTTTTATAAAAAACTAGAACGAAATAGAGTATATCGCTAAGGGTACTTGCATAGGAGCATCAAAAGCAGGCCTGATGCCGTAAAGCGTCCTTGAAGAAATCATTCACCCATTTCTTCACTTAAACTTTTTCATCAGACTGCTTTCCCGCCTATGCTTTTAGATACGGTGGGTTTTCAGTAAGTACAAATCTGTTCATCGTGTTCACCGCCAAAACTAACTAGATGGAACCACTTCAGATGCACTACTTCCGCCCTTCCTGCTTCATCCCTCGTTAGGGAGTAACGACTACAGGAGAAAGTCGCTTAGCCACTGCTTTTCTCATGCTCTCTTGTTCACCCCAAACATTGTACATAAGCATGGGTATGTACACCACATGTCAATCAACTCTATTACTATGAAAACGCAAGTAGGTTTAAAAGGACTCGCTCTGGCGGTCCTGGCTTTGGTAACCAGTTGCCAAAAAGAAAACTTAACCCCACCAAAACCTGAATCTAACGTTGTCGTCAGCTCTAAAGGGGCCCGCGTTCCTGCCTCAGAAACTCTGCAAACCGCTGCGAATGGCCGGTTCTTTATTGTGAATCGACGCAGCGGAAAAATGCTGGATGTGGAAGGTTTACAGACGGCTTCAGGTTCTAATATTGTCCAGTACGGCGGAACCGGAGCCAGTAATCAGGAATGGACGCTGACCCAGCTTTCGGGTGGATTTTATTCCATTGTAGGGGTGCAAAGTCAACGTGCGTTGGAAGTGGTACAAGGTTCAACGACCGATGGGGGAGACATTAGCATCGCCAACTACACCGGAGCCAACCAGCAACAATGGCAATTTTTGGCCTTAGGGGATGGTTATTATCGCATTATTAATCGGAACAGTGGCAAAGATCTGGATGTATTCAACCAGTCGATCGACGATCTGGCCGAGATTAAACAATGGGGGTATTGGGGTGGAGAAAACCAGCAGTGGGCCTTGATTAAAGCCCAGCAAGCGGGGCAGTTAGGCTGGGTTTTAACGACGTCTAATGTACCCGATGATGTACGGGCCCGGATTACGAGTGCCATGAACGACGCCTGTGCCCGTTATAACCGTCTGGCCAACTGGCCCGCCAGAACCCTGACCGTTGAGTATAATACCGGTGTACAGACCGCCGACGGTAATACCAACGGAAACATTCGCTTCGGGGGTAATCCCAGTTACCAAAACACGCGTACGGCCATGCACGAAATCGCCCACACCTGGGGTGTCGGTATCTCGGGTGGCTGGTATGCCAACACGTCTACGGGACCCTTCACGGGAGCAAATGCCGTCGCCACTGTTAAGACCTTCGATGGACCGAATGCGGTCATCAATACTGGTGGAAGTCACTTCTGGCCGTATGGACTGAACTATGATAACGAATGGTCGGAAATCGGTGCCTATCGTCACGTAAAACTGGTATATGCAATGCGGACGGATGGGATGTGATAAAGTTGGAAAGTAAGCCCGCCCCAATCCTTACGTAGGGGAAAAAACCTCCTGATGTGGTTGAAAAATTACGTTGGGAGGTTTTTCTGTAAAAACAGGAGCTGAGTCAGGCGTCTTCTAGGTTTCGTTTCGCTGAGATGCTAAAGGTGCCACGATGTACCCCCTGTATCCAGCAATAACATCCCTGATTCCGCCTGCCTTTTCTAGGCAGTTAAGGTGAAACCAAAGCAACCTTGGGTACAATAGCCGCATCTGCCAGACTTAACCTCTACTGAAATGCCTTTCAAAATCGTGTTTTGGAGCGTGCTGTGCCTGCCTTTGATGTTGGGTACGTTCACTATACCACCGGGATGGCTTACCTACGAAAGCCATCCCGGCGAGTATCAACTGACTGTGGATGAGAACCAACGGCACGGTGAACAGGCGTCACTCCGGATTGAATCCAATACCAACCGACCTAATGGGTTTGGCTATCTATTGAAAGCCATTGACGTGAAAAAGCTGGCGGGTAAACGCGTTCGTCTTACGGGATATCTCAAAGTGGAGAATATCCAGCAATGGGCCGGACTGTGCTTCCGGGCAGAGGCTGGGAGTTATCCGGTCGCTTTTGACAACATGCAGAAGCGAGGCATAAAAGGATCGCTGGATTGGGGAAAATATACGATTGTGCTGGATATTCCATCGCAAACGACGCGAATCGAAGTAGGAGCGGGTTTGGTAGGGCCGGGTAAACTCTGGATGGACCCTGACCTGCAGTGGGAAGTAGTAACGACTGAGATGCCGGTGACCGGAACCACCTTTCAGGGGGGCATTCATCCGCCTCTGAAGCTAGTCACGCAGGCTGATCTGGACCGTACGCGTCCGCTAACGCAAGGCTCTAAAAAACACGGAGCAGCTTATCTGACATTAGATTACGTTTTAAAAGAACCGGCGGACTGGATTTATGCCGAGATAAACGTGCCAACGGGTGAGGCTCCGACCCATACCTATTATTCGGTGTTGGGAGGAAGATTATTCTATAGTGGAATCCAGGTACATTCTACCAGGGAAAGGCGAGTGATTTTTTCGGTTTGGGATGCCAATGCGGGCAATAACAATCCTAGGCAGGTGCCGGATTCGATGCGGGCCACCTTACTGGAAAAAGGACTGCGGGTGTTTAGTTCCCGATTTGGCCGCGAAGGAAGCGGCGTTCATACCCATCTGGTGTATGATTGGAAAGAAGATACTACCTACAAATTTTTAATCCATCTTCAACCCGATTCCGTACACCATCAAACGATATACACTTTATTCTTCGAAAAAGACCAGCGGTGGGAGAGAATCGCAAAAATAAGTACACCTACCCTGATGAAAAGCCTGACCGAAGCTCAAGCCTTTCTGGAAGATTTTTCCACGCATGATGATCGGCATCGCAGATCTGCATCTTATCAAAACGTGTGGGTGCGTACCCTGAGCGGTGAGTGGCAGGAGGTTACTCAAGCCGTATTGACGCTGCCCTTCGGCGATCAAAATCGGAGCGTAAAAGACTATGGGTGTGGCCTTTCCACGAGTAATGGCTTTCTCTTAAGTTCTGGCGGTGGCTATACGGAAACGTACGTACCAATACCGACGCTAGTGCAACGACCCCAAAGCGGGAAAAAAACCAGTGATTGACTTACCCGAATAAATGATTTGTACAGATAATCAAAGCATTAGAGATGGTAAGAAAAAATTGAATGAGGTTAGTGTACTGGCACAGAAGGAAAGGATTGCTAATATCCAAACTATCTAAAAAGACGATTTAATAGCATAGAAATTACGTGGTCAAATAGTAAACAAGTCAACGTTGCCAACTACTCTTCCCTACCACGCACCCTGTTTCCACGCGTTCCAAGCCAGGCAACCCAGCACCATCATCAGACAGCAGGCGTGGTTGATCCAGCTTACGCGTTTGATTTCGTGCGGTTCAATCATTCGCTCCTGTTTACCCAGATACGGCTTTTCTACGCGGATGCCGTGGTAGACGTTAGGTCCGCCGAATCGGCAGTTAAGAATGCCCGCCAGAGCCGCTTCGGGATACCCCGCGTTGGGGCTTTTGTGCTGATGACCGTATTGGAAAATGAAGCGGAGTCCCCGGCCGCTCGCCGTTACGAGTACCATTAGCAGGGCCGTGAGTCGGGCAGGAATGAAGTTAGCTACATCGTCGATGCGAGCAGCAACTTTGCCGAATTGCTCATAACGCGGATTGCGGTAACCAATCATGGAATCGAGCGTATTGACCATTTTGTACGCCATCATACCCGGAACCCCTGCCAGTGCATAATAAAAAAGCGGAGCAATGACGCCGTCGCTCAGGTTTTCGGACATGGTTTCCAGTACCGCAATACGAATTTGCTGAGCACTGAGCTGGGACGTATCACGACCCACAATGCGGGATAATTGCTTACGCCCCGCTTCCAGCCCCTGCGTATCCAGTACGGTAAATACCTGTCGGCCTTCGCGGATCAGGTTATGATTGGCGAGCCCATACCAGATGAAGACGCCCTGAACCAGTCCGGCAATCCACCAGGGGCCTGCGGAGAGTAACCGTTCCAGTCCCCAAAAGCAGGAAAAGACGGTGATAATCAATACTACAGCAAACAAACCCCCTTTCCAGAATCGATACCGACCCTGATTCAACCAACGTTCACCCTTGTAAATCGTCGTACCAAAAAGCCGGATGGGGTGGGGCCAGTGGTCCGGATCACCGATGATCAAGTCCAGCCCGTAGCCGAAAATCAGCGGGAAAAAAGTTAGCAGGGCCATGTTTGAAGGGCGTTGAGGAGCCACTGGTTTTCTTCGGGCGTACGCGTAGCGATCCGAAAGTGACGAGGACTTAAGCCCCGAAAATTACTGGCATCCCGAATGAGTAAGCCGTGCGATTCGAGCAGATAGCGTTTTAATTCAGCGGCGGTACGGTCGAGTGTTTCCCCCAAAAAAAAGTGCGTATGGCTGTCGTGAATCCGAAGCCCTGAATGCGTTCGCAGGGCGGTTACCAGCTTTTCTTTATCGATTAAAAGCTGATCCAGTGGAAGCTGAATGGCATCAAACTGTTCGAAAATGAAATGCCCGGCGGCCAGAGCCAGGGCGTTGACAGTCCACGGCTGCTTGTACCGTTTCAATCGTTCGATACCGGTTTTCTGAGCCATCACGTAACCCAATCGGAGGCCCGGTATGGCGTAGGTTTTCGTAAGCGACCGCAGGATAATCAGATTCCCATACGACGCGATCAGCGATTCGCAGGAGTCAATGGCTCGGGTGAAATCAATAAAAGCTTCATCCACGACGAATACCGTTTGCGGGTACGTTCGAAGCCAGTAGTCCAGCTTCTGAAAAACGGCTCCCGTGGGGTTGTTGGGATTGCAGATAAAAACGAGATCGCTCTTGGGCAGGGCATACGTTTGCTCCCAGGGCAAAAACGTCAGGGTATGCCCGTGCATCCGGGTAGCATCTTCGTATTCGGCAAATGCGGGAATCACAATCGTGGTACGACTTCCCGCAAAAGCCTGGGCAACCAGGTAAATACTTTCGGTCGTACCACTGTTCACCAGAAACTGCGTGGGGGCTTGCTGGTGATGAACCGACAGCCGCTCGATCAAACTTTCGGCCAGCACCTCCGGATAGCGATTGATGCTCGACCAGCGGTCAAACAGATACGCCTGAAGCCCGGCGGGTTCGCCCCCGTACCAAACGTTTGTACTAAAATCCGCGAGGATGGGCTTTTCGTACTGATAGCCATCATCGCCGTGTCCCTGTAACATACCTTAGCTTTTCAAATGAGCGTAAATCTGCTCCATATCTACGTGCTGACGAATGAGATCCGCCAGTCGATCATACTGTTCCTGTTTGTAGGCGGCGTAATCGAAGTTTACTGACTCGGTAGTATACGCGGACAAAAGCTCTTCGATTACCACCTCATTATCCAGAATGCCGTGTAGGTACGTACCCCAGCATCGCTCATTCAGGTAATAGCCATCCGATTGCCCATCTTCGAAAACCGTCAGCGGCTGTTCAGGTCCTAACGGGCGACTTTCACCCATGTGAATTTCGTAGCCCGTACACCAGGAAGAATCTTCCCGATAGCGAAACTGCCGCTGAACAGTGGTTTTAATGGGCTGTAGTACCGTTTGGATGGGCAAAATCCCCAGTCCGGCGATACTTGGAATAGAACTTTCCACGCCCTGCGGATCTTCCACGCTCTGACCCAGCATCTGATAGCCACCGCAAATGCCAATGACCGTTTTGCCCGCCCGATGAGCCCGCACAATGCTCTGATCCAGCCCACTTTGTTTCAGAATCAGTAAGTCATCGATGGTATTTTTACTGCCGGGTAAAATAACGATGTCAGCTTTGGCCAGTTCGTCGGCTTCGCGAGTATAGTACAAGTGGACTCGGGGGTCATTCTCCAGTCGGTCGAAATCCGTGAAGTTTGAAAGTCGATTCAAATGCACAACGGCTACGTTGATTTTCTGCGTTTGGGCGACTTGTTTTTTGTATTCCAGAGCGAGGGAATCTTCGGCTTCAATAAAAATGTCCTTGAAATACGGCAGAATACCCACCACGGGCAGACCCGTCAGCTCTTCCAGCATCTGTTTCCCATCGGCAAACAGACGGGCATCGCCGCGAAACTTGTTCACCAGAATGCCTTTCATGCAGGCCCGTTCTTCGGGGCTTAGCAGAGCAATGGTACCGTAGACACTCCCGAACAAACCACCCCGGTCGATGTCGCCGATGAGATAAGTGGCCGCTCCGGCGTGCCGGGCCATGCGTAGGTTGGTGATGTCGCGGTGTTTCAGGTTAAGCTCCGAAATGCTCCCGGCTCCTTCCAGCACAATGGGAGAGTGTCGGGCCGAAAGTCGGTCGAAGGCCCGCGTTACTTCGGCGAATAATTCCTGCCGATCCTGCGTGCGGAAGTACTCGTACGCGGACTGCGTACCGACGGGTTTTCCGTTTAGAATCACCTGCGAACGCTGATCGGTAGTCGGTTTAAGCAGCACCGGATTCATGTCCGTATGGCAGGGAATGCCCGCCGCTTCGGCCTGCACGGCCTGAGCACGGCCCATTTCCAGTCCTTCGGGCGTCGCGTAACTGTTCAGCGACATATTCTGAGCCTTGAAAGGAGCCGGAGAATAGCCATCCTGTTTAAAAATCCGGCAGAATCCGGCGGTAATCACACTTTTGCCCACATCAGAGGCCGTGCCCACGAACATAATCGGGCGAAGTGAAGCATTCATTTGGATCTTATGACATCAGTCCGGAGACCGTTCGGGTAAGGGTTTCGGCAGAAAAATCTTCCAGAGATACACATTCGGCTCCCAGCGTCCGGGCCAGCTCACTCGCCCGTCCCAGTCGAACGTACGCCGTGTCGGTATCGAGCACCAGGGCGGGAATCGTACGCAGGCGTGTCGCCAGTTCCAGCGTTTGCTGCCAGGCATCGCCACCGCCGGGCAGGGGTACGTTAGCCTTGCCATCGCTCAGGATAATCAGTAGGGGATTTTCGGGTTGCTGTTTCAATACGTCAAGAGCCAGCTGTAAGGCTTGAGGTAAGGGCGTCCGTCCACCCGTGGGCAGGGTACGCAGAGCCACTTCCGCCCGTTCGACGCTTTGCGTAGGTTCCAGGAGCAACTGAGCTTCTACGCCCCGAAAGGCAATGACCGCCACGGTATCACGGCGTTGGTAAGCGTCAGTAAGCAGACTCAGTACACTACCTTTCACGGCTTCCATCCGCCGACTAGCCGCCATGGAACCCGAAGCATCTACCACGAAAAGAATGAAATGTCCGGTTTTTCCGGTTCGTATCGTTTGATGCAGGTCTTCCCGCGAAAGCTGGAACGTCTCCGGATCCCGGATCAGAGCCTGTTGTACGCTGGCCGTTAGAGCCAGGTCGGTAGGAGAGGTGCTGGGTACGGTCTGGGTTTTGAAGCCACGGGGCGTCCGGGCTATTTCGCTCCGGCGTCCGTTCAAGGCCTCCATCGAATGGTTTTCAACGGTTAAAGCCGGTGGCTCAGCTACGGGAGCTATGCCCAGTACTTCTTCTTTTACTGGTTCAGCTTCCGGCTCCGGCTGGGGTAGCGGCGGTGGTGGGGTATTCATCAGATCGTCCAGTTCAGACGAATGAAAGGACGGAGATTCAAAGGGCTTTTTGCGTCGTCGATGGGGGAGGACTAATTCCGCAGCTCGTTTAATGTCCGCGGCTTCTACTTCCATTCGACCCTCAAAAGCAGCCAGGGTAATCGCCGTTTTGTAGAGAACGAGATCGGCCCGTAAGCTACTGATCTGTAATTGTGTACAGAGCTGACTGACGAGGGTGAGCAATCCCTCGGGCATCTGTACCTGCGGCAGTCGCTCGCGGGCCTGAGCAATGCGAGCACGTAGGGCCACCTGAGCGGGCTGCCAGTCGTGCATGAACGCCTGCGGGGCCTGATCATAGGCCATGCGACGACGCACCACTTCGGTACGCTCGGCAATGGAATCCGGAGCCTGTACGTTGACCATCAGACCAAAGCGGTCCAGAAACTGTGGGCGTAACGCTCCTTCTTCGGGATTCATGGTACCGATGAGTACAAACCGCGAGGGGTGGCTTACCGACAAGCCTTCCCGCTGGACGGTATTGACGCCCGAAGCCGCCACATCAAGCAGTACATCCACCAAATGGTCGGGTAATAAATTGACTTCATCAATGTACAGAATGCCCCGGTGAGCCTGAGCCAACAGACCCGGCTGGAGGGCCCGTCGGCGTTCGTTGAGGACGCTTTCCAGATCAAGCTGACCCAGTAGCCGATCTTCAGTGGCACCTAAAGGTAGGTTTACCAGGGGTACGGCTACTTCTTCGATTTCGTACTCGCCAGACTGGCTGACCGCATCAAAGTCCAGAATCTGACTGGGTTCCGTATTGAAGCGGGAGCCGGCAATCCGCTGAATGGGCGGCAGAATTTCGGCCAGTGCCCGGGCAGCGGTACTTTTGGCGGTTCCCTTGTCGCCCTGAATGAGTACGCCGCCAATACCCGGGTTGATTCCACAAAGCAAAAGGGCGAGGGTAAGCTGATCCTGGCCAACCAGGGCGGAGAAGGGGTACGACATGACGCTACGTTACTTTTGGGCACTAACGACCACAAAGGTACGAACGACGGCGTGTCCCGCGTTACTTAGAATTTCTTCGTCCTCCTGATGCACATCTAGGATCGTGAAAGGAACCGAGGTTAGCAGTTCCTCAACGGTATCCGTGGCGTACATCTCGAAGCCATACTGGGTGAAGGGCAAATGCTGCATAAATTCCTGAGTAGCAAAGGCCAATACTAAACGTCCACCGGGTTTGAGGCAGCGGTACATTTCTTCCAGATACGCCAGCGGTTTGGGCCAGAAGTAGATGGTATTTACCGTAAAAATTTCGTCAAAAAAGGCATCGGAAAAGGGGAGATGCTGCCCGTCGATGTGCTCAACGTGTACGCGGCCCTGCTCAATCCAGGCCGCGTTGCGTTGCCGGGCTTCGGTTACCATCGTTTCCGAAATATCGACCGCGTAGTAGTGCTTTACTTTCTCCAGGACCTGGGCGGCGTGCTGGGCATTGCCCGGTCCGATCTCAAGCACCCGCTCGGCGGGATGCAGCTTTTCGAGCGTTCGGGCCGTCATTCCGGCGTTGTTGACATTCATATGTTCGCCCGTCTGGATGCCTTCGTCCCCTTCCGGGCAACGCAGCTGGCGGGCGAGTTCTTTCAGGTGTTCAACTTTTTCGTGGTGATTCATGGCTGATACGATCGGTTACTAAAGCTAAATGCAGCAGGGGGTAGGGTTTTCCCATGCCGTCCACGTCGGATCGACCCACGCGAACAAAACCCATGTGCTCGTAAAAAGCCAGTGCCTGAGGATTCTGTTCGTTGACGTCAACCGTAGTAGCCTGCTTATGGGTAATCGCGTGACGTAACAATTGTTTTCCTAGGCCCTTGCCGCGGGCGTCTGGGTGCAGAAAAAGCATTTCTACCTTCTGTTCGGCAACGCCCACGAAGCCCAGGATTTTACCGGTTTCGTCGCGGGCGGCGGTCAGATCGACCATCGCCAGAAATTCATTCAGAATCAAAGGTCTGAATGCTTGAATGTCGGCTTCGGAAAGAAAAGCATGGGTAGCCCGGACGGAAGCTTCCCAAACGTCCGTGAGTTCGGGATAGTCGGCAGGAAGAACGGTGGTTAAGGTAATTGGCATTCGATTGTGGTGTATTGTTGCAGGCGTTCAAAGGTAGGAAACCCCGGAAGCCTGAAGTTTTTATTTTTCTGGAAGAATGTTACAGGTTTCCCGGATTCGTTGCGGAAATCTATTAGAAGGGATAGTTCATCTCTAACCCCGGAGGGGTTCAATTTGATTAGCCATGGGTACAACCCATGGTTATCTCCCTTTTGATTTCCCCGCATTGCATACGGGGCCAATTATATTGAACCCCTCCGGGGTTGAGGCGTTTGGTTTAAAAACAAGGACGCCACTGGTGCAGGTTTCCAAACCGGTACCTACCATCAGGCAGTTTCCAACTGCCGATAAAGACGTTGTTGTTCTCTAGGTGTTCTAAGGTTATTCAGCCCTTATACCGTCAATAAGCCAGTGATTCTGTTGGTTTTGTAGCGTGAAACGCAGCTTTTGCTGATCAGGTAAGCGTACCAATACGTGTGCTCGGTTGGATTCAACCGTTTGCTGGATTACCTGTGCCTGCGTCAGTTGTTCCAGGTCTATTTCCTGAGACTGCAGTACCAGATCGTATTCGAATCCCTCGGGTGGACCCTCATGCTGCGGATGCGTCTGGAAATGCCGTTCGGCTTCTTTAAAATAGGTTTTCCAGTAAGCCAGGTACTCAGGCGACACTAGTTTAGTGGAGTTAAACAGAACCAGGTAACGTTCCGTGCCCCGTTGATTTACCGAATAAAAAGCTGTCGAATCAGCAGGTGGGTTGACGAGCGGCAAGGCTGAGATTTCCGATTCATGCGTCTGATACCACCGCAAAAACTGGAGGGTTACCGCTCCGGGTTCAGCAATGGAAGGCTTGGGAGGAGCGGAAGGAATCGTTAGAGGATCAGTAGCGGTCGAATGGGTTATCTCTCCGCAACCGCTCAGGGATAAAAGCAGAATAGATAATAGCGTAATCGTTTTCATGGATTCAGGAAAATAAACGGAAACAAAGCAGAAGAACCCTTTCCCAGGGTTGGCATGACTAAAGCACCCGTTCAAAAATCGTTTCCGACACCCCCTAAAACAAACCCAGTATAACCAGACTGAAGAAAGCAGTGGATGAGCTGTCTCTATTTCTACACGTCTACGGATCCATTTACTTCTGAAATCAGCGAGACTTACCTTTCATTTTCCCCAGCAGCACAGCCCGAATGAGGGGCAGGACTAACCACCTGAATTCTTCCAAATTGGAAAAGATAAGAGTAGTGAATCGCTCGTATCCTACGTAAACAATTTTATCCCCACCTTATCCCAACTAGTTCAGCTCAACCCCGCAGGGGTTCAACATCATTAACCATGGGTGCAACCCATGGCCAACTTCACCCATTCTTTTTTCCCATACCTACTGCGGAACAGGCCGACTTATGCAACTACCCAGGAAAGTACCAAAGGTATGGGGTAGCGGGAAGGCTTCAGGGATTGCTGCGAATGGCTAACGATCCGGTAAATCCCAGTACTTACCCTCGCCCCCGGTACTGAAACGCATTCAATCTATCCTATTCGGCTATGACCTTCCGGAAAATTAATAACTGGTTGCATTTATGGTTGGGCTTAGGCTCCGGAATCATCGTTTTTATTGTCTGTACCACGGCCTGTATCTGGGTGTTCAACGAAGAAATTACGTCTCTGCTGGAGCCGGAAAGCAATGTTGCCCAAGAGGAAAAACCCGTTCTCACGCCTTCGCAGGTACAGACCGTTATTGCCGCGATTCTTCCCGGTAAGGATGTCACCTACGCTTCCTACCAGCAGGGCAAAGCTATTGAAGTCGGCGTGGGCCCCTGGGAGGGCGAGTATTATACCTTTAAAATGCATCCCTATACCGGAACCATCATTTGTCAGCAGGTACATCAGAAAGACGAAGCGGATTTTTTCCGAATCATCTTAAACGGCCATCGCTTTCTGTGGTTACCCTGGGAAATCGGTCGTCCTATTGTGAATTATGCGACACTGATTTTTGTCCTCGAACTCATTACCGGACTGGTTTGGTGGTATCCCAAAAAATGGAGCAAAAGCACCGTGGAAAAAAGCTTTACCATCAAATGGGGAGCATCCTTCAAACGCGTCAACCTCGATTTGCACAATGTACTGGGCTTCTACTCGCTGCTTTTTCTGCTGGCTATCGCCCTGACGGGCATGGTGTATGGCATAGAGTGGTACAGCCGGAGCCTCTACTGGGCAACGTCGGGTGGTCAAACCTTGCCCGAGTACCCCAACCATGAATCCGATACCTTACAGGCTCATCGCTTCTATACGCAGTCGCAGGCCATGGATAAAGCCTGGGCTACGGTGCTCACCAAACATCCCGACGCTCAGGGCTTTTACTACAACTATCCCGAAAAGAATGATCTGAAATCGCCCCTTCACATCACCGTTTATCCTACGGCAGGACAGTTTTACAACCACCAGGCCTATGCGTTCGATCAGCATACGCTCAAGCCCATGCCCCGGAATACCGTTTACGACAGCCCTTACGCACAAGCGGATTTTGGCGTCAAGCTTCGTCGGATGAATTATGATATTCACGTGGGCAGTATTCTGGGTTTACCCGGTAAAATCATGGCCTTCTTCGCCAGCTTGATCGGAGCCAGCCTGCCCATTACGGGCTTCCTGATCTGGTGGGGGCGTCGGAATAAAAAGAAACCAGTCGGCAAAACGCCTGGCAGGTCCGGTAAAACGCCGATGACTGAGACCCAAGCGGCAGGGGAGGCCGTCAACGGCAAAAGGGTTCGACCCACGTTTGTGCCGAAACCGAAACCCTAACACTCCTGAGCCACCCATCCGTTTCACCCGGCCATCGGTCGGGTCCATTACGCCTTTTCTTTTTTTATTACTAAGTCTTAGACCGAATGCCTTTTCCCACTCAATCCCTGAAACACCTCCGCTGGGCCCTACTGCTGATCACGAGTACCGTGTACGCCCAAACCGACCTACGGGGCCGGGTGACTGATCCTGCGGGTATCGCCATTGAATTTGCCACGCTAGCTCTCTACTCGGCCGTCGACTCTACCCTGGTGAAAGGAACGGTGTCCGATTCCCTGGGGCAGTTTGGCTTTACCCGCATACCTTTGGGGGCCTATTACGTAGAAGCTCGCTTCGTCGGCTACCAGCCCCAGCGAAGTGCCCGCTTTACGTTGAGTGAAAAGCAACCGCAACGGCTGCTTCCCACGCTGCAACTGCAACCGGGCGAACAGGATTTACAAACCTTAACCGTGACGGCGAAAAAGCCCCTGGTCGAACAGCGGATCGATCGAACGGTGATGAATATTGAAAACAGCATCCTCTCGGAAGGCAATACGGCTCTGGAAGTACTGGAAAAAGCTCCCGGCGTTACCGTGGACGACGAAGGTAACATTACCCTCAAGGGCAAGCAGGGAGCTACCATCATGATCAATGGAAAGTTGACTTATTTGTCGCAGAAGGAACTGGCTACGCTGTTACGGGGAACGTCGTCGAGTGCTCTTTCGAAAGTGGAAATTATCACGAACCCCTCCGCCAAGTACGATGCTGCCGGAAATTCGGGTATTATCAATATTCAATTGAAGAAGAATGAAATGATCGGCTTCAACGGCAATGTGTACGCCAATGTCGCCCGCAGCCGCAAGAACCGTTACGGAACGGGCCTGAACCTCAATTACCGCAGCAATCGCCTGAACGTATTCGGGAGCTATGATCACGCGTATCGGGGCGAAAAGGAGTTGTTGTCCTATACCCGCCGCTTCCGCGATCCGGGTGAAAGCAGTCCGAGCCGCATCTCATTCCAGAACACCGTAACCGATGAGCCCCTGTACACGAATAACTTCAAAGCGGGGATAGATTATTTTCTTGATTCCCGGAATACCCTCGGACTGGTGATCAATGGAAACGTGGGTACCTATGCCAACAATGGCAACACCAGTAACCTCCTGCAAACCATTACCCGTCATACTTTGGCGGATGCCCGCAGCACCAATACCGACGACAGCCGCTGGTCGAATCTTTCGTACAACCTCAACTATACCCACCGTTTCAAACAGGAGGGCCGGGAACTGACAACCGACTGGGACTATTCAGCCAATGGTTTTCAATCCAATCAGTTGCTCGATACGCGTTATGTGGATGAAACGGGAGCCTTTACCAGTCGTCGTTCCACGCGTCGGGGCGATATTCCTTCCACCACTTACGTATACGTGGGAAAGGCCGATTACACGCATCCGCTGGGAACGAAGGCCAAACTTGAAACAGGCTGGAAAAGCAGCTACGTAACCGTCGACAACGAAGTAAAGTACGACACCTTGTCGGGTACCAACTGGGTCAGGGATTTTTCGGCTTCCAATCATTTTACCTATCAGGAAATCATTCATGCGGGTTACGTAACTTCAACCGGGAGTTCGGTTCGTTTAGCGTACAGGCGGGTTTGCGGGGGGAATACACGCATACGAAAGGGCATCAGATTACGTCCGATTCACTGGTGGTTCGTAAGTATTTTCAACTCTTCCCCAGCCTGTTTCTGACGCAGACTTTGAACGAAAAGCACCGGCTTCAGCTTTCGTACAGCCGCCGCATCGAGCGTCCGGATTATGAAGATCTGAACCCCTTCCGGTTTTTTCGGGACCCCTTTCTGTACTACGAAGGAAACCCCTTCCTGAAACCGCAACTGACGCATTCACTGGAGTTAGGGCATACCTTCAATAATTTCCTGACGACGACGCTCAACTATAGTTACACCTCGGACGTCATCAACTGGATGATGGGACAGATCGATTCGACCAATACCACTTTCCAAAGTCCACAAAACCTGAAAAGTCTGATTAACTACGGGATCAGTTTTTCGGCGTCCCAGTCACCTACCTCGTGGTGGACGACCAGCAATTTTTTCAACGTTTTTCGGAATGAGTACAAGGGCGACCAGAATGGCGGCGATCTCAATAACAGCATCACCAGTTTTACCTTCAACGCTCAGAATTCCTTTCAGCTAGGTCGGGGAGCGTCCCTGGAACTCAGTGGCGTTTACAACTCCAAATCAGTCTACGGCGTGTTCGTAACCCGGCCTTTCTACGTCATTTCAGCGGGGGTACAAAAGCAGCTTCTCAATAAGCAGGCTACGCTGAAACTGATGGCTAATGATATTTTTCAGGGACGCCGCCGGGTACAAACGGCCCGGTACGAGAACCTGGATCTGAACACGAACATCCGGTTCGATAGTCGCGTCATTACGCTTTCGTTCAACTATCGGTTTGGTAATCAGAACCTCAAAACCGGATCAACCCGTAAAAGTGGAGCCGATGATGTACAAAACCGAGTCAAAGGACAGTAAGGATACGTTGTCCATAACCGAACGCATTCGGGCGTATGGAACCCGGCACGGCATTCGGCACTCGCCCAAACGAAACGCGGTAGCGATGGTGCTGGAAAAAGCCACGCGGGCGATGGACGCTGAGCAAGTCTGGTTGCAGTTGAAGCAGGAACGCGTTCGCATCAGTATCGGAGCCGTGTACCTTTCGCTGAACTGGCTGGTAAAGGCCCAACTCGCCCAAAAGAAAATCCGGGAGGACCGGAAGGCCGTTTTTGAACGTATGTGATAAGAAAGGGGGTATGAAATCTTGCTTAACCAAGATTTTATACCCCCTTTCTTTTTTTGATCGAACGCAGCCTCAATTTCCTAGTGAGTCGTCTCCGGGAGATTATCGTCCGCTCCGTGCGTGAGTCGTTTCAGCGGTTTGAGGAGCAGTAAGATCAGGCTTCCGAACAAAATACAGAAAACTGCAATCCCAGTGAAGGTTTCCAGTTCACCCCAGGTTTGCGACCAGGCTCCGAGTTGACCCGCGAGTTTTTCGCCCAGTCCGGTCGCTGCCCAGTAAGCCCCCATGATGATCGAAGCATATTGAGCCGGAGCCAGTTTGGTAATGAATGAAAGGGCCACCGGCGAGGAAGACAGCTCACCAATGACGTGGAAAAGGTACGCCAGAATCAGCCAGTACATGGCCGCCTGTCCGGTTTGCTGAGCCTGCAAAGCGGCGGCCGTCATGAAGAAAAAGCCCGAACCCATGATCATGGTACCGATGGCCATTTTCGCCAGGGAAGAGCTTTCCCGACCCTTGCGAGCATTACGGGCCCAGAAATTGGCCACGGCTGTACCGAGCGTAATGACAAAGATACCGGAGAGGGACTGAAACCAGGACGCCGGAATCTCCATACCCATAAACTGCCGGTTGGTTTTTTGTTCGGCGTATAAATTCATCAAACCGCCGGCCTGCTCGTACGCTCCCCAGAAGGTGATCACAATCAAAAACGACAGCATCAGTACCCAGACCCGGTCTTTTTCCACGCGGGTCAGGGGTTGATTAAGTTTTGTGCGATCCTCCAGATCAGAACTTTTGCCGAGAAAATTACCGACTTCTGCCAAGTGTTTTTGGCCCTGAATGTACAGAATCAAGCTCAACAGCATGCCGATGCCGGCCAGGGCAAAGCCATAATGCCAGCCGTACTGATAGGCAACCCAGCCCACCATGATGGGAGCAAAAGCCGCTCCCAGATTGATCCCGATGTAAAAAATGGTGAAGCCTTTATCCCGGCGAGGATCGTGCTGGGCGTACAGTCCCCCCACCATCGTCGAGATGTTAGGTTTCAAAAGTCCAACGCCGAGTACAATTAGAAAGATACCCAGGTAAAAAGCCCACATGGTCTGAATCGCCAGAATCAAATGACCAATCGCCAGAAGCAGAGCTCCGATCAGTACGGTTTTCTTCTGGCCCAGAAAGCGGTCGGCGAGGTAACCACCGGGCAAGCTGGCCATGTACACACTGAAGCCGTACCAGCCATAAAAGGTCAGGGCTTCGGCGTTGGTCCAGCCCAGACCGGGATTCAGCCCCGTCACGGAAGCCGTCAGGTACAGCACCAGAATGGCCCGCATGCCGTAGAAACTAAAGCGTTCCCACAGCTCGGTCATAAACAACACAAACAGGCCTTTCGGGTGACCTAACCACTGTTTTTCGGGGGAAGAAGTCATGAGTGAACAAACAGAAATAATACGATATAGAAAGGGGATGGCTCCTGATGACAGGACTTTGGGGAGGACCGGGCTTGCTCCATTCGGTGAAAAGCCACTTCCTCGCCTCAGGCTGAATTTTCAGGAAAACACGTACTTATTTTTTTCGGAGTTGCACCGTCTTTCCCGTACGGGCCGACTCCCGGGCGGCTTCGAGAATACGCACCACCTGCACGTTGTTTTCCAGCGAATACAGCGGATGAGGTTTGATTTTTCCCCGGATCAAATCGGCAAAATAAGCAAAAGGATCGTCGTAAACGGGTAATTCCTGTTTCGTAATGCGTCGTTTCTGCTCTTTTTGCGAACGAGAGCGGACTTTATAATCCGTGGTATTTTCCGTAATGACGTAGCCCGCATCGCCGTATACTTCCATATCTTTTCGGCTGAAAGGCCAGTTCCAGGAAGCCTGTACAATGCACTGAGCCGAGGAGTATTCGATCACAATCGTGGCCTCATCGTCCACCTTGGGATAAATCTGGGGTTTGAACTGCCGGGTAACCGCCGTGACCGATAGCGGCGTTTCATTCTTCATAAAATACGTCATCAGGTTGGCTCCGTAGCAGCCGAAATCAATCAGGGCACCACCGCCGTTTTGTACGGGGTCCGTCAGCCAGTTAAAGAATTCGGCATTGACACCAATCTCCTTCGGACCCTCGTGTCCCGTGTGTACCACCATTTTCTTAAACGCCCCCACGGTACTGCTATCGGTCACGAGCTGATAAGCTTTTTCAATGCTGGGATACCAGGACGTTTCGTAATTGGTCAGTACCAGCGTTTGGTGCTTCCGGGCTAAAGAGGCCATTTGTTCTGCATCCGCTAAGTTGGTAGACAGCGGTTTTTCCACCATGACATGAATGCCCCGGGGAGCACAGGCCTCCACGACGGCTTTGTGCTCGTAAATCGATCCGAAGGCCACGACGGCTTCGGGTTTGACGGCATCCAGCATTTGTACCAGATCGCGGTAAAAAAGTTTGGAATCCAGGTGGTATCGTTCAGCGTAGCGTTTCGAAAGGTCCATATTGGATTCGGAGATGCCCACCAGTTCGATGTCGCCCAGCGGTTTTCGACCCAGAATCCAGGGGACGTGACCGTGGGTGATACCAGCTACGGCCAGTCGGACGGGTTTTTGGGCCTGAAGGTTCAGCATACCCAGCAGAAAAAAACAAACGAAGAATATAGTTTTCATTCGGTAACGAAGTCAGAAGCAAAAAGGGCAAACGCTTTCGCAGCCTGCCCTCGGGTTTGATCAATTAAGCCGTGAGTGTTCCCTCTAACGTAGGTCGGCGGTCGGGTTTACCATCGAGGATGGAAAGACTTCGCTGGAATTTGACCTGTACCTTCCCCGTTTCAAAGTGCAAGGAAATGATTTCGTAATGAGCGGTTTCGATGAATCGAACCAGGAAATCAAAGGTATTCTCGTTTCGCCAGGCTCCGCTCGTGGCAATAGGCGTGACCGTTTCACCGGGAACGGGCGTTTGGGTAAGTTTGAGCGGAGTCGTGGATAGATCCGTACGACCGAATTTCCAACGACCTAAACCCGCTTCGATGCGGTCTTCGCCCTGGGTATCCTTGAGCGTCAATTGAACGGAATCCTTCTTCACGTCCATTCGCACGGATTGAATACCCAGCGAATTTTCCTGAATCTGAAAGGTTTTCCCGTTGATTTGTTCACTCAAGGGGGAGCTAAACGTCCCCTCAGCCAGCGGTAGTCGTAGAGAAGTCAGCCGTTTTTTTAAAGCCGATTGGGCGGAGGCCGGACTAGACTTGCCCACGGATGGCAGAATGTGGTTCCAGGCGGCATCCATAATGCCCTGCATATTACTGGTTTCGCTGGTCATGGCAATGACGAGGTCGAGCTTGGGCAATACCAGACAGTACTGACCAAAGGCCCCGTCTCCCCGGTACCCCTCGTGGCGGCACCGCCAGAATTGATAGCCGTAACCCTGTAGCCAGTCGTTGGTTTCTTTGGGACGACTACCTCCCGAGGATTGTACCTGAAAACGCGTAGCCTCATCAATCCAGGCTTCGGTAATCAGCCGCTTGCCTTTCCAGACGCCTTTTTGCAGGTACAACTGACCAAATTTGGCAATGTCTTCCGTCTTAACCCGTAAGCCCCAGCCACCCGTGTTGATGCCCTGCGGACTTACTTCCCAGTCGGCCCCTTCAATGGCTAAGGGTTTGAAGAGCCGGGGTGTGAGGTAATCAAGTAAAGTTTGTCCGGTCAGCTTCTGCACAACGGCCGAAAGCATGTACGTAGCTCCGCTGTTGTAGACGAAGTGCGTACCCGGCTGATGTTCAACGGGCTGGGCCAGAAAACCCTTCACCCAATTCGGACTTTCGGCCATGGGACCCGTCGTATCTTTCGCGTGTCCGGTAGACATGGTCAGCAAATCCTTGATTCGCATGGCGGCCAGATTTGGACTGACCGTTGCGGGAAGATCTTCGGGGAAAAACTTGATGACCGGATCTTCTACCCGAAGCCGGTTTTCGGCTACTGCTAATCCAACGGCCGTAGAAGTAAAGCTCTTACTGAGCGAATAGAGCGTGTGCTTGAGATCAGCCGCGTACGGAGCCCACCAGCCTTCGGCGATAACCTGCCCGTGTCGCAGCACCATCAGGCTATGTACGTTGAGTTTTTCCTTTTCAACGGTTGCAATGAAATCCAGGATGCCCTGTGAAGCAACGCCCTGAGCTTCGGGCGTACTACGGGAAAGGGCGTTTCCAGGGGCTGGCTGCCAGGCTGGAAGCGTAGAAAGCAAACCCAGTTGAGCCGAGTGCATGCCCAACTGCTGCAAAAAGGTACGTCGAGATAGTGTCATCGTTGGTTTGAGGTAAAGAAGGTCTTAAAGGTAAGATATAACTTCAAAGGATTGCATACGTCCGCAGAAAGACGAGCCGGTACGCAGATCCGTCTAAAAATAGAAACGAAACCGTAACCCGTGTAGGGTTGATACATTTAATACTCTTTTTACGTATAAACATACGAACATTATATATAATTTTAACCATTCAAAACGCTCTGATCGGGGTTTCGGACGATTGGTTAACTTACTACTCACGCCATGCAAACAGGAATGATCGATGAACAAAAGTTGATTTCCGAACTCCAGCAGGGGAGTTTGACAGCTTTTGAGGCCATCTATTCCCAGTACTGGTATCCGATGTTTCTGGTGGCGTACCGTAAACTGAACGATCGTGAAGTAGCCGAAGAAATGGTACAGGATATTTTCGTAAAGCTCTGGGAACGAAAGGCGAGTGTCTCCATCAATCGGCTGAGTTATTACCTGTTCTCGGCGGTTCGGTACGCCGTGATCGATCAGATCAGAGCCCGGGTCACGCGGGAACAATATCTAAGCTATTACCAGTCCTTCTTATCGACGGAGGATTCGTCCACGGAAGAGGCCATTATCCTGAATGATTTACGTTCGGCTCTGGAAGATTCGCTGCAAACACTGCCCGAAAAGTCCCGCCAGGTATTTACCCTGAGTTATTTTGAGAACTGGTCCGTCACCCAAATTGCCCACCACATTCAGCTTTCTGAAAAAGCCGTAGAGTATCATCTTACTAAAGCCGTCAAATTTCTCCGTACGCACTACCAGGATCATTTACTGGGCACGCTGCTTTATCTCATTCTTACTAACCGTTAATTGAACGAAGGCAAGAATTTTAGTGGGTATCGAGCCTTTTTATATAAACTTTCGTAGAAATTTTAAAACGATTTAGGTCAAATCCTCGCACATCCGACTTGTTAGATAGGAGCGGCACTCAAGGCTCTCTACTGCTTGTATGACCCCGGAAGAATTTCAGGAGCTTTTGCTACGCTACCAGCGTAACGAAGCCACCGCCGAAGAACAGCAGCGTATCCACGCCTGGTACGACCGCCTGGCAGCCGATTCGCAGGAAGAACTTCCCCCAACGGAACGTCCGCCGTTGCAAGCCAAGCTGTGGTCGACGATTCGTGAGCGTATTGATGAACCTGAGCCGGAGATTCAGATCCGTCCTCTCCGAAAAGTCGGTTGGTACGTGGGGGTGGCCGCATCGGTACTACTAGTACTATCCATTGGTCTGTGGTTCTGGACGCAGTCGTCGGTGAATTCTGGACAACTGGCGGTTCATACGGCGGCTCCGCTGCTTACCGCTCGTGGACCGCAAACGCTCACCCTTTCCGACCAGAGTCAGGTAACGCTGCTGCAAGGAAGTAGCCTGCGATATTCGTCAACCTTCACTGGAAAGCTTCGGGAAGTAGACTTACAGGGAACCGCCTTCTTTCAAATTACCAAAAATCCTGAAAAGCCTTTTCTGGTGCACACGGGTTCGCTGGAGACGAAGGTGTTAGGGACGAGTTTCTGGGTGAGGCATCAGCCGAAACAAAGCTACGTGCAGGTGCAGGTGGTTACAGGTAAAGTTTCCGTACAGCATGAGCATAATCAGGTAATCCTGGTACCGAATCAGCTCGTTACGTATTCGCGGGAGAAACCCTGGCTGCAAACGGGCCTCGTTCAAAATCCCCTGGTGGTGGATGCCTCCGTTTCGATGCGATTCAAAGACGTACCGCTGCTTCGCGTGGTTGAACGTCTTGAAAAACGCTATGGCATCACCCTGCTCATCAAGCAATCGGCCTTGCGTCAGTGTCCCTTCACCGGAGATCTGACGGGACTGGGCCTCTATGAGCAGCTGGGTATGATTTGCCAGGCTCTGAATGCTACCTACCAATCCGACGGTACTCAAATCCTGCTACAGGGTGCGGGTTGCCGATAAATGACTTATCCTACTTACCTCCTCTAAAACTGATTGCCATGATTAACTCCAAAGACCTAATCTAATTTCCTAATTCTGGTAGTCTCGTACGACCACTAGTAAAGCCCTTACGCACCTTCGCTCGGAAGGCGTGCGGGGACGTTTTGTGCCTGTTAAAATGAATAAGACCTATGAAAAAAACACGTTACTTCAAACCTTACGCTCTGGCGGGCTGGTTGCTCCATCGTTCTTTTCTGCCGCTACTACTAACCGTACCGCTCTTTAGTTACGCTGAACCCATCCATACAGTTCAGGATGTGCTGGAGCGTACCGTAACCTTACCTGCCGGGAAAGTGAGTCTGGAGCAGGCCTTAAGTCAGATTGAGAACCAGGCTTCCGTCAAGTTTGTGTACAGTCGCAAAGTCATTCAGTCCGATCAGCAGGTATCGGTCAAGGCCATGCATACCAAACTGGAAGAAGTACTGAAAGCCTTACTAGGCCCTTTAGCCATCCAGTATCGACTCGTGTCGGGACGCATTGTGCTTTCCAAAAGTCAGGAAACGATGCTGCTGACCGCCCCAAAATTAACAGTAACGGGGACTGTTACCGATAATCAGGGTCAAACCTTAACCGGTGTAAGCGTAGTCCTGAAAGGCACCACGACGGGCTCGGCTACCGACGCCAATGGGCGGTATACCCTGAATGTCCCCGACGATGCCGCCACGCTGGTTTTCTCGTACGTGGGTTACGTAACGCAGGAAGTGTCCGTCGGCGGGCGAAGTGCGATTGATGTCAAACTAGAAACCGATACAAAATCGCTTTCTGAAGTCGTAGTCATTGGTTACGGTACCCAGAAACGGAGTGACGTGACGGGCTCCCTGGCGTCGTCAGTTCTAAAGAGTTGAATGAACTGCCCGTAGTCAATGCCGTACAGGGTCTGGCGGGCCGGGCGGCGGGCGTGCAGGTGGTGCAAAACTCAGGTGCACCGGGAGCCAACATCAGCATTCGGGTACGGGGTGGTAATTCGTTGCTCGGCAATAACGAACCGCTGTACGTAGTGGATGGTTTTGCCTTGTCCGGAAGCCCGACTACACTGAACCCCGCCGATATTGAGTCGATGGAGATTCTGAAAGATGCCTCGGCTACAGCCATTTACGGGTCACGGGGAGCCAACGGCGTGGTGCTGATTACCACCCGGGCGGGGAAAAGCGGCAGTAACCGGGTCAACATTGATAGTTACGTCGGATTTCAGACGGTACGTAAAAACTTGACCTGCTCAATGCCCGCGAATTTGCGGAAATCGCCAACGAACGGGCTCGCAACGATGGCTTGCAACCGTATTTCACCTCCGATCAGGTCGCTTCGTTTGGTCAGGGTACGGACTGGCAGGATGCCATTTTCCGGACGGCTCCCATCCAAAACCACGTGGTTACGTTTTCCGGGGGTAGCGAAAAAACGCAGTACTCCGTCTCAGCCAGCTTATTCGATCAGCAGGGGATTGTGATCGGCTCGGGGTACAAGCGGTACTCGGTTCGGGCCAATTTGAATCAGAAAATCAACGATAAATTACGGCTTACGTATACCAGCGTACTGAGCCGTACGGGAACGCAGGCCATCTCCAGCGACAACAGTTCGCGGGGCAATGGGGTGGTATCAGCCGCGTTAACTGCCCCACCGATGATTGCTCCCTACGATGCCAATGGCAATTATTCGAACGTAGTACCCTATTCGTTTAGTCCGAACGCCGCCGAAAATGCCGTGGCTCTAGCTCTGGAACGGAAAAACGAAACGACGGGGAGTGGTATTCTGACCAACCTGGGCTTGACTTACGAATTTATTCCCGGACTAAGCCTTCGCGTATCCGCCGGGGTCGATTACGCAAACTCCCGGAGTGATTATTACTCGCCCCGTCTTTTTAAAGCATCACCTTCGGGATCGGGTAGTACCAGCTATTATACGCGAACTAACTTTCTCAACGAGAACATCTTAACCTATAGCAAGACCATTCAGGAAGCTCACGCTGTATCCTTTACGGGGGGCTTTACGTATCAGAGCGAGTTAGTCAATAATAACGGACTCGGAGCGAGTGGCTTTACCAGCGATGTCTTACAGAACAATAATCCCCAGTCCGGTAGTGTGATCGCTACACCTACGGCTTCGATTTCAGACTGGAAACTGCTTTCGGGACTCGCCCGGGCCAACTATTCTTACCGGGATCGCTACCTGCTGACGGCCAGCATTCGGGCCGATGGTTCGTCCCGGTTTGGGGCTTCCAACAAATGGGGCTATTTCCCCTCGGCGGCCCTGGGCTGGCGAATTAGTGAAGAGGAATTCATCAAACCCCTGACTTTTGTTTCCAATCTGAAGCTACGGGCCAGCTGGGGCCAGACGGGTAGTACCGCTATCAATCCCTACCAGACGCTGAATACGCTTCAGTCCATGCAAGTCATATACGGCAACGATTTGTACGCTGGTTTTGCTCCGGGGGCGACCAAACCGAACCCGAATTTGAAATGGGAAACCACGACGCAAACCAACCTGGGACTGGACTTCGGGTTTTTCCAGGAACGCCTCCGCTTATCCGTGGATTACTACCGCAAAAATACCAACGATTTGTTGGCCCGCGTGCCCTTGCCAAGCTCCTCGGGTTATATCGAACAGGTACAAAACCTGGGTACCATTCGCAACCAGGGCGTGGAGCTGGATCTGGGTGGAAACATCCTGACGGGTAATTTTAAGTGGGATGCGAGCCTGAATTTTGCGGCCAACCGTAACAAAGTAATCAAACTAGCCGGGGGTAGTGATGTGTTCGGAAATTCACTCGATATTCCACTGAACGTTTCGGTAAACCTGATCCGCGAAGGCGAGCCCGTAGGTGTTTTCTTTGGCTACGTGGAAGATGGACTGACGGAAACGGGAGCGATTCGGTACAAGGATCTCGACGGCAACGGTACCCTCAATAACCTGGACCGTACCATCATCGGCAATCCCAATCCCGATTTCATTTACGGTTTCACCAATAATTTTTCCTACAAAAACTTCACGCTGAACGTGTTTTTGCAGGGCATTCAGGGAGCGGATATTTTCAACTTCAACCTGTCAAATCAGGCGAATGCTTTCAACTTCGGTGAAAATCAGGTACGCAGCTCGCTGGATCGCTGGACGACGGAAAACCCCAATCCGGCGGCGAAAAACCCGAAAGTTAGCATTGGCTCTACGTTCCGGGAATCCAACCGCTTTGTGGAGGATGGCTCGTTTTTACGGTTGAAAAACATTCGCCTGGCCTACACCCTGCCGTTGACGAAGTGGAGTGTCAACTGGTTGAAATCCGCTCAGATCTACGTGAGTGGCCAAAATCTGCTGACCTTCACCAAGTACTCCTGGTATGATCCCGAAGTGAGTAGCCGGGGTGGAGCAGCCTCCATTACGGTCGGTATCGATCAGACCAGTTATCCCGTTGCCAAAACCTATACCTGCGGCGTAAGCCTTGCCTTTTAATGCTAAGCCCAACTGCTATGAAAAAGATACTTTGCATAATGGCTGTGGTCACAGCCCTTAGTTCCTGCCAGAAGACCTTACAGGAAGTACCGGTCGATCGCCTGACCGAAGAAAATTTTTACCAAACGCCAACGGATGCCCGTTCCGCAATCTATTCCATTTACGACGCCTTGCGGAGTACGGGTTATTACGGAATGATCTATTTGCTGGAACAGGAAGCCAATACGGATTATGCCAACGGTCGCGGCTCGTATGCCTTCATCAGTGAGTATCAGGGACTGGATGGTACCAACATTGGTCGGGTAGAAGGGGTGTGGTCACAGGCGTACCGGGCCATTCTTCGGTCCAACATTGCTCTGGAACGCATTCCCGCCATTGCCATGGATGAAACCGAGAAAAAGGGTCTGCTCGCCGAAGCCCGGTTCCTGCGGGCACTGGTGTATTACGATCTGGTCCGGAACTGGGGTGGAGTACCAATTCGTACCTCGACTACGGCTTCCAATGACGTACCCCGTTCGTCCGTTGATGAGGTGTATAAACTCATTCTGGAGGATCTGACCGCCGCCGAAACTGACCTCCCCGCGACGCCCGCCGTGGCGGGACGGGCGACGAGCTGGGCGGCGAAAACGCTACTGGCCGACGTATATCTGACGCGTCAGAACTGGACGCAGGCCCGGGATAAAGCCAAGGAAGTCATGGATGGTAAGGCCTACTCGCTGGTGCCGGTGACGACGGTAGCTGATTTCGAGAAAATCTACGGAGCGACGGTAACGACGAGTTCGGAAGATATTTTCTCACTGAAGTATTCTTCCACGGGCGGTCAGGGTTTTCAGTACCTGCTGTACATCCACGCGGAAAATACCCAGTACTCCCCACCGGGCTTCCGGACGATTTACGCCCGTCAGACCTTTCCACTGATTGCCAACTGGGACGCGAAAGATTTACGAAAAGAGTTCAATATTTACGGACAGTACGTCAACCGAACCACGGGCCAGATCGTGACCCTCCCCGCTAACGAACCGTACCAGTTCCGGAAGTTCAAAGATCCGGCCTCGGTAGCGGCCAATGCCAGCGGCAATGATTTACCCCTGTTCCGGTACGCCGATGTCTTACTGATTTACGCCGAAGCGGCGAGTCAGGCTGCTAGCGGTCCCACACCCGAGGCGTATCAGGCGGTCAATCAGGTACGTCGCCGGGCGTACGGAGCGGATATCGCAACGGCCAACGCGGCCGTCGATTACGCCGGACTGAGTGCTCAGGCCTTTCGGGAGGCGGTGCTACAGGAACGGGCCTACGAATTTATGATTGAAGGCAAGCGGTGGAATGATATGAAACGACTGGGCGTAGATCAGGTAAAGACCATCGTCCAGCGGGCCAAGGGCAAGACGATGAAAGATAGTCACGTGCTCTGGCCCATTCCAAAAGCTGAACTCGACAATAACGGGGCGATTAACGCCGAAGACCAAAATCCGGGGTATTAATGTAGACTTCTGACCCGGAGATAAGCTCCGGGTCTTCGAATTTGCTTGAAGCTATGATGAAAAAAACGATTGGATGGGCCTTCTTCCTGCTGACGATGAGCCGAATGGCTCTTGCCCAAAACGCTTCCTATGACATTTGTATTTACGGAGGCACATCCGCGGGAGTCATTGCGGCGTATACCGCCAAAAAAATGGGTAAAACGGTGGTGCTCATCGAGCCGGGCCGCCACTTGGGCGGGATGAGTTCGGGCGGTCTGGGTTATACGGACATTGGGAATAAGTACGCCATTACGGGACTGGCGAACGACTTCTACCGTCGCATCGGTCAGCACTACGGAAAATTTGAACAGTGGATTTTCGAACCCAGCGTGGCCGAAAATTTATTCAAAGCGTACTGTAAACGGGGCGACGTTCCGGTAGTATACGAATATCGACTCGCCAGCGTCAAAAAGACGAACAACGTGATTAACCAAATCACGCTGGAAAAATCGAATCAGCCCTCGGCGGCAACCAACCGGACGATTCAGGCTAAAATGTTCATCGATTGTTCCTACGAAGGCGATCTGATGGCGAAGGCGGGCGTTTCGTACGTGGTCGGACGGGAAGCTAACAGCCGGTATAACGAAACGTTCAACGGCGTACAGGTGATGAATGGTCATCAGATGCCCGAGAAAATGGACCCCTACGTGGTGCCCGGCGATCCGAAAAGTGGATTGCTTTGGGGGATTAATTCCACCCAACTCGCACCCATCGGCTCGGGGGACAAAAAAGTACAGGCCTATAACTTCCGGATTTGTCTGACCAACCAGCCGGAAAACCGGATTGCCATTACCAAACCCGCCGATTACGATCCCAAACGGTACGAATTGCTGCTTCGCATCATCGAAAAGCGGTCTTGGAAAGCCCTCAACGATATGTTTATCTGGAGCCGGATGCCCAATGGTAAAACCGACATCAACAATCGAAACGGGTTTTCGACGGATATGATCGGGATGAACTGGGACTATCCGGACGGTGATTACGCGACCCGGACGAAGATCTGGAATGACCACGTGAGCTATACCAAAGGGCTGTTGTATTTCGTGGGAAATGATCCTCGGGTACCCGCCAGCGTTCGGCAGGAAATGCAGCAATGGGGCTACCCTAAAGACGAGTATACCGATAATGAAAACTGGAGCCATCAGTTATACATTCGGGAGGCTCGCCGGATGGTGGGCGAACTGGTGATGACTCAACACCACTGTCAGGGCCGGGAAGTGGTATCGGATGGGGTAGGGATGGCCGCCTATACCATGGATTCGCATAACTGCGATCGGTTGATCATCGACGGGTTTGTGAAAATGAAGGCAACGTGGAGGAAGGCGGCTTCGGACCCTATCCGGTTTCGTACCGGGCCATCGTTCCTCAGCAAAAGAAGCGGCCAATTTGCTGGTCCCGGTTTGTTTGTCGGCTACGCACATTGCCTATGGTTCGATCCGGATGGAACCCGTCTTTATGGTACTGGGACAGTCGGCGGCAGTGGCCGCGGGTATGGCGATTGATGGCAAACAACCCATTCAGGCCATAGACGTCAAACAGTTACAGAAACGGCTAGCCAGTAATCCCTACGCCGATGGCAGTCAGCCGGATATTCTTGTCACCAGCGACCACGAAACCCAGACGACTCGCAAGGGTTCCTGGATGGTACAGACCTACGGCGGTTTCGGTCCTTCGTTTTTGATGGATACTACGAATCAGGAAAAGTCCATTCGCTTCAAACCTACGATTCCCAAAGCGGGAACGTATACGATTTACACCTACGTACCGAAAGTAAAGAACCGCTCCTCCGAAGCGAGTATCGAAGTCTTTGACGGAAAGCAGAAAAAGCAGCAAATGATCCGTAGTGCGGAGGTACAGGTGGCCGGTCAGACGTCCGGGGAATGGGTCTCGCTGGGCAGTTACCCCTTACCCGCCGGAACAACGGCCTACGTAGAAATCAGTGGAAAGGGCAACGTCATTGTCGATGACGTATTACTCGTGCCGGAACGGAAGCGATAAGTATCCGTTCTTTTTAAACCTATAATTATGGGAAGTATGCAACTGAAGCGTCGAGCTTTTTTAGTCAGTTTATGCCTGTCGCCCGCCCTTTTAACCCACGCTCAATCGTCGGTACGCCGGGCCGATGTAATTATTTACGGGGGAACGTCGGCGGCCGTCATGGCTGCCGTACAGGTAAAGAAAATGGGCAAAACGGTACTGGTCGTTTCGCCCGACAAGCATTTGGGCGGCTTATCCTCGGGTGGGCTAGGTTTCACCGATACGGGAAATAAAGAGGTCATTGGTGGATTGTCACGGCAGTTTTACCAGCGACTTTACCAGCATTACCAGCAGGATTCCGCCTGGAAATGGCAAAAACGCGAAGCCTACGGCAACAAAGGGCAGGGGACCCCCGCCATTGATGGCAACGCCCGGACCATGTGGATTTTCGAACCCCACGCCGCCGAACAAATTTTTGAGGATCTGATTCGGGAACATAATATTACGGTGTATCGCGAAGAGTGGCTGGACCGTTCGACCAAAGGTCTTACGAAAAAAGGCGGAGCAATCCAGTCTTTTCGGACGCTCAGTGGACAGATATACCAGGGCAAACGCTTCATCGATGCTACGTACGAAGGCGACCTGATGGCGGCGGCGGGCGTGAAGTATCACGTGGGCCGCGAAGCCAACCGCGTCTACGGTGAAACCTGGAATGGCGTGCAGCCCAACGTATTTCAGCACGGCCATTACTTCAAAGCGAAGGTGAGTCCGTACAAAGTGCCCGGTGATCCGAAGAGTGGCTTGTTGCCGGAAATTGCTGCCGAAGGGCCGGGGCCGAAGGGTGAGGGGGATTCTAAAATTCAGGCGTATTGCTTCCGGATGTGCATGAGTAACCATCCCGACAACCGTGTACCCTTTCCCAAACCCGAAGGTTACGATCCCGCCCGGTATGAGTTGCTGGGCCGGGTATTTGACAGCGGCTGGCGGGAGACGTTCCAGAAGTTTGATCCCATTCCCAATCGTAAAACGGATACCAACAATCACGGCCCGTTCAGCAGTGACTATATTGGTAAAAACTACGATTACCCCGAGGCCACGTACGAGCGGCGGCGAAAGATCATTCAGGACCATCAACGGTATCAGCAGGGCCTGCTGTACTTTATGGCTAACGATCCACGCGTGCCGGAAGACGTACGTAAGGAGATGAGTCAGTGGGGGTTGGCCAAAGATGAGTTTACCGATAACAACCACTGGCCGCATCAGATTTACGTTCGCGAAGCCCGCCGAATGTTAGGGGAATACGTGATGAAGGAGGCGGATGCATTGGGGGAAACGACCGTACCGAACCCGATTGGTATGGGCTCGTACTCGCTGGATGCCCACAACGCCCAGCGGTATGTCACGCCCGAAGGGTACGTACAAAATGAAGGCGACATTGGGGTACATCCGAAACAACCCTATTCCATTGCCTACGGCTCAATCTTACCCAAAGAGAAGGAATGTTCGAATTTGCTGGTGCCGGTCTGCGTATCCAGTTCGCACATTGCTTATGGTTCCATCCGAATGGAACCGGTATTCATGATTTTGGGTGAATCGGCGGCGACGGCGGCGGTGCTTTCAATCGATAAGAATATTAGTCCGCAACGATTACCGTATGGGGAGTTGAAAGCGGTTTTGCTAAAGAATGGACAGCGGTTGACGTTGTAAGAGGGTTTTTCTTTTCCCCGTATTGCCTACGGGGCTAGTCATATTGAATCCCTTCGGGGTTGCGATGTCTGGTTAGAGGGGAGGGACTAGTGCAGGTTAAGAAACCCGCACCAGTGGGAACCCCTTCGAGCTCAGGTGCTCTTAATCCCGAAGGGGTTCAATATGACTAGCCATGGGTCGCACCCATGGCTAGTTTTTATTCCGACCGCCCCTCCAGTACTCCCTCACTTAACGCATACAGTTGTTGCAAGGCCTGTACCGTTTCCGGCGAAGGTTCCTCCCACAGGTTTCGTTGGGCGGCTTCGAGCAGACGTTCGGTGATAGCCTGCAAGGCCCACGGATTGCTTTCCCGCAGGAAATCCTGGAGTTGCGGGTCGAGGGCGTAGGTTTGGGCTACTTTTTCGTACATCCAGTCTTCAAGAACCTGGGCCGTGGCGTCGTACCCGAAGAGATAATCGACCGTGGCCGTCAGTTCCAGACCGCCCTTGTAGCCGTGGCGTTGCATACTTTCCAGCCATTTCGGATTCACCACCCGCGAACGGAATACCCGCAGAGCCTCTTCCTTCAAATCCCGCACCACGGGTCGGGCGGGGTTTTGCGAGTCGCCGAAGTAATGCTTGGGCTGCTGTCCGGTCAGACTACGAATGGTTGCGATCATGCCGCCGTGGAATTGCAGGTAATCATCACTATCGAAAATGTCGTGTTCGCGGTTATCCTGGTTGTGCAGGGCCACTTCCACGCCCGAAAGCCGCTGCTGAAACTCCTGTCGGGCATCTACCCCCGCCGCCTGTTTGCCGTAGGCGTAACCACCCCAGTTCAGATAAGCCTGAGCGAAATCCGCTTCATTCTGCCAGTTTTTTTCGTTAATCAGGGGCAAAATTCCCGCCCCGTAACTACCCGGTGCCGCTCCGAAAATGCGATACGCTGCCCGTTCCTCCGCCTCTTCCAGCGGCAAATCCTGTAGTTGACTTAAATCCTTTAAGTAATGCTTGCGGACAAAATTCTGATCCTCCGGTTCATCCAAGGCGATGACCAGCTGTACGGCTTCATCCAGTAAATCAATCAAATGCGGGAAGGCATCGCGGAAGAACCCACTGATCCGGGTCGTGACGTCGATTCGGGGTCTTCCCAAGTCCGTCAGCGGAATGATTTCAACGCCCGTAATTCGCCGGCTTTCGGTTTGCCAAACGGGTTGCACGCCCAGCAGGGCCAGAATTTCGGCCACGTCATCGCCGTGCGTTCGCATGGCACTCGTTCCCCAGATGCTGATGCCTACACTTTCGGGGTAAGTTCCAGATTCCCGCTTATGTCGTTCGAGTACCTCGCGGGCCAGTTGCTGACCCACTTCCCAGGCCGCCTGTGAGGGTAGGGCACGGGGATCGACGGCGTAAAAATTGCGTCCGGTCGGGAGGATATGAGCCATACCCCGGGTAGGAGCCCCACTCGGACCGGCGGGAACATACCCACCCGAAAGACCGTGCAGCAAATTAGAAATTTCCTCGTCCGTTCGGGTCAGGTTCGGTACCAGCTGTTCACACACGTACTGCAGGACGGGTCGCAACTGATCCAGCTGGGCCGGAGGAAGCTGGAAGGTTTCAAAGAGTACTTCATCCAGTCGCGACGGCTGGAACCGATGTTGTAGCAATACCCGAAACAGGTGATTACTCATCTCATCGATCACTTCCAGAGCATCCGCCGCCGTAATGAGGGGACGGCCCGCCCATTCCTGAAAATGCGGGTCAACCTGCGGCAGTTTCTGTCCTTTGTGTTCCTGTAAACGTGAAAAATCAAGGTTGAACAGGCCCGCAATCGTCTCGGGTAAGCTGGCGAAATCCTGATTGGGCAGGCGAGTCATGGCCTGTAATAAATCAACCAGAGCGTCGCCTTCGGGTACTTGCCCCAGGGTGTGCAAGCCATTGCGAATCTGAGCCGCTCCCAGTTCGCAGAGGTAGCCGTCAATGTCTTCAATCAAGTGAGCAATGTCCTTGCCTGCCATCTCCGTCAGCGTTACGGGTACGCCTTCGGGCGTCAGTTCATCGTCCCAGTCATGTTTGTGATCGCCATGTCGCGACTCAGCAGGGCCGACAAATCCGTATCCAGATTCGTCCGCTGAATCAACTCCCAGATCTGCCGCTGGAGTAGGGGAAGTTTGGCCGGATCCAGCATTTCCACCTGATAATATTCATCCACCAGTTGCGTGAGCTGAGCCAGTTCGCCGTACTGGTCAGCGGTAGTCATGGGCGGCGTCAGGTGGTCAACAACAACGGCGTGGCCCCGGCGTTTGGCCTGCGACCCTTCGCCGGGATCGTTGATAATGAAGGGATAAAACAGGGGTAAATCACCCAGAATCGCATCGGGAAAACAGTTTTCCGACAAGCCCATCCCCTTGCCCGGCAGCCATTCCAGCGTACCGTGCTTGCCCACGTGCACCAGAGCATCGGCTTTCCAGACATCCCGGAGCCAGCGGTAAACGGCGTAGTAATGGTGCGTCGGAGCCAGGTCCGGCTGGTGATAAATGGCGTCGGGGTCCATGCCATACCCCCGGGGAGGCTGAAGCAGCACGATGGCATTTCCCAGCTCGATACCCGCGAATGAAATTTTTCCTTCATGTACATAGGTTTCGCCCGGTGGAGGTCCCCATTGCTTGAGCATTTTCTGCTGGAGCGGTTCGGGTAACTCTTTCAACCACTGCGTGTATTGCGAAGTAGATACGCGTCCCACTGCCTGTGCGAGTTGCTCGGGCGTTAGGTAGGTTTCATCGTACGAACAGCGGTCAATGAGCTGGTGAATCAGTTCCGTACCCGTGGTCGGTAGGTTTTCCAGCGAATACCCTTCATCCTGCATGGCCTGTAACATCGCCAGGAGGGAAGCCGGAGCGTCGAGTCCGACGGCATTGCCAATCTGGGAGGCTTTGGCGTTCGAATTGGTAAAAATGAAGGCGACTCGTTTCTGAGCGTTCGGCGTATGCCGAAGTCGGGCCAGTCGCTGAGCAATTCCGGTTACCCGCTCGATGCGATCGGGGACAGGCTCATACGCCGTGGTATCGCCGTTTTTTTCCTTGAAAGAAATGGGAACGGTGATGATACGCCCGTCAAATTCGGGAATGGCGACGTTCATGGCCGTATCCAGGGGTGTCAGGCCGCGACTCGATAATTCCCAGGGCACACGACTCATTCCACTCGTGATGGCCTGTAAAATCGGTACATCGAGCTGACGTAAAGCCCCGGACGAACCCTGCTGATCGGCATCCGTCATGGCATAGGAAACCGTATTGATCAGCGTATCAATGGCCACGCCTGTCGTTCGATCAAAAAACTGAAAGGCCTGCGGGCAGCCCGTTCCGGGATGAATCGCTTTCAAGGAAGAAGTATACACTGCCAGGGCATTGATCTGGCGATCTTCCAGTGAACGAATCAAGGCATCGACGAAAGCCGTGTTCCCACTGATCCAGTGCGAACGGTAAAAGGTAATCCCGACCGTCGGTTGCCGGGGATCGTAATGTTTTTGCCAGTCGCTCAGTTCCGCATTTTCGGGTAAGTCGGGATGGTAAAGGCCGTGTTCGGGCAGCGTCTGGGGCAGGTCGGCTCCGTACCCCGTCAGCAACAGGTGATCGGAAAGGTAGTACAGCAGCGACGTAAAATTCCCCGCTCCGCCCGCCTGCACGTAGGACAAGGCATCCTGCTGAATGGCTGGAGATACCGTAGAAACCGCCGCAAATTCGGGGTTTAGTTCGCCCGTACCGCTGATGACAATCAAATGCTGCTGATTCTGCTGGGCCCGCTTCACCAGTTCATGAAAACCCGGTACGCTACTGGGCCGTCCGTGAATTCGCAGAATAATCACCTGAGCCGCTCCAATCTCCCGCTCCAGCAACTGAGCCATGTGAGCCTCGGTCTTGATCGCCAGTAAACTCAGGCCCAGTACTTTGGGAAAATCGTCGGGTAAACTGATCCGGCTGAGGGTCAGCAAATCCGTATCGGCGTGCGTCAGAAACACGATTCCATCGGTGGGCGAGGGCGTTTCTCCGCGTAGGGTAGCGGTTTCCGAGCCTTTCCAGGTGTAATACTGAAAGACAAATTCGGCCAGTTCGGCGGGCGGACTCAGGAAGCAGTCGGCGGCCAGCATGCGATCAATGTAATCGAAAATGGCTTTGATGTGCCATTCGCTATTGACCGAATGAAACCAGACCGAATGCCCGTCGAAAAGCAACGTAGCCACGTTCGCCAGCGTGCAGGGGCCCAGGCAGCCGCCTTTGGTCAAGTGAACCTGATTCCGCATTTTTCGGCGGAGCCATTCGTTTTTGTAGACGTCAACCAGTACCGGGGCGTACCCGCGGTCGGTTCGCCCGCAGCAGCAGGCATTATAGCAGTAGGACAAATGTCCCCGCCGCTGGACCAGATTAATGGCTTTTCCGTCGGGTCGCATGACCCGTTGCCGTTTGATTTCAGCCATGTTGATGCGTGGAAAGGGAAGTAGAAAGCGTACGAAGCAGATCCGTCAGCCACGTTGGGCCATCGCCCCAGTATAAGTGTACGTACGAAGCCAGGGTATTTTGTACGCGGTAGATTTTAGTCCCGACTTCCAGACCCCGGGCATTGCGGACCGGAGCCAGGGAAGCAAACTCTTCCGCTTCCTGTAAGGTAGAGTAATGAAACTCGTGACCTTTCAGTAAGGTATTTTGAAAGTGAATTTGTCGATAACCCAGGGTCAGCTTCGCGTGTTGCAGACTCGTTGAAAAGGGAAACACCCCCGCCATCGGATAGCTGTGACCTTCCGCATCGGTTAACTGCCGGCCCAGGTACATCAACCCGCCACATTCCGCGTAGGCGTATCCGCCGTTCTGGCAATACGCTCGCACGCTTTCCCGAAAGGACGTATTGGCACTCAGGGCCTGAGCGTGCAATTCAGGGTAGCCACCGGGCAGGTACAAGAGATGCGTTTCGGGCAGCTCGCTATCCCGTAGCGGACTTACGTACTGTACTTCCGCCAGGGCTTCCAGCACCGCTAGATTTTGGTGATACTGAAATGAAAACGCTTCATCCCGGGCGATAGTCACCTTACAGGCCGTACGATGGGACAAGGCTTGAGCTAGGGGAGCCTCTTCATTGGTTTTAGTAAGGGCTAAGAGCCGATCCAGGTTAATGGTCTGCGGAATCTTCCGGGCGATGGCTTCGATGATTCGCTCGTAGTCGATCTCCGAAGACGTACGTAACCCGAGGTGACGCGATGGAATGGTAAAATCGGGATGGGTAGGGAAATAGCCCAGACAGGGCAACCCTACATCCTGACAGGCTTCTTCCAGAAAACGGAAATGCGAGGCCGTCTGTACACCATTGAAAAGGACGCCGGCGATTTGTATGCCCGCGTAAAAATGCCTGAAGCCGTACAGGAGTGGTGCTGCCGAGTACGCCATTGCCTTGGCCTGTACCACCAGGATGATGGGTATACCCAGGCATTCGGCCAGCGAGGCCGTACTTGCCTGCATCCGGTCGGCTCCGTCGAACAGGCCCATCACACCTTCGGTAACGGCCACATCCGCTCCGGAACGGTACGTTTGATAAAGCGTTTTCAGGTGTTCGGGGGAGGCCATAAACAGATCCAGATTGATACTGGCTCGTCCGGCGGCCGTACGATGGTGCTGACTATCAATGTAGTCGGGCCCGCACTTGAAGGGCTGAACCGTTAGGCCCCGGTGTCGCAAAGCCCGCAACAGACCCAGCGTAAGCGTCGTCTTACCCGAACCACTGTGCGGAGCCGCAATGAGAAAATGACTGGCCATGAAAGAATAAGCTGGCCTTCCTGAAAAAGACAAAAAAGAAGAATCGGAGACGTGTACACCCCTCCGGCAAACCTACTTCTGATTTCCGCCTTAGTCCGTGAAAGCGTGTAACCGATACAAAAAGGCAGGTCTCCTGGCTCGTTTCCTTCCCAAGGCCTTCCCATACGCGAGGTACAGTGGCTTCTCTAAAGAAAGTTTACAGTAGTCGGTTTTCCGTTTACAGTTGATTAGTGAAGTATTTTACTCCTGAAAACTGAAAACAGTAAGCTGAAAACTGAAAAACATACAGTTGCACGACAGCTCGTGATTTAAACCGCATCGGCGGTCCGCACGATTCCCTATTCATCCGCGGTTAAGCAGAACCTTTTCGGGGACGAAGATACGTTGCTTTGCTTGCCTTTCAGTAGGATAAACCCTGGGATTCGTCCCCAATGGTTGGGATAGTAGTAAGATTATTGAATCCGTTAACTGTCAAAAGGAAAGATTACCTAGTGAAAATTTGACAGTTTTCGCTGACAAAAGGTAAGAAAAACAATTTTGGCATGCCCGTTTAAAAGAGCGGAAGTGATGAAGAAATGTCTTCATTACATTCGTTTGATCAACTTTTAAAAAGGAGGTAACTATGTCACTCATGAGAAAAAAGGATGAGCTGTTTCCCAGCTTCCCCAGCTTTTTTGATGATTTCCTAGGTCGCGACCTTTTCAATTGGAATCAATCGCATTTTTCATCGACGGGTACGACCGTTCCGGCGGTGAATATTCGCGAAACCGCCGATGCGTTTGAAGTCGAAATGGCTTCTCCGGGGATGAGAAAAGAAGATTTTCACATCCAGCTTGACGGAAATACGCTGAAGATTTCCTCTCAAAAGCAATCGGTAACGGAAGACAAAAAAGAAGAACACTACTCCCGCCGGGAGTTTAGCTACCAGTCTTTTGAGCGGACCTTTGTTCTGCCGAAAGATGTCGTCAATGAAGAAGGCATCCAGGCCCGCTACGAAAATGGACTGCTGCATCTGACCATTCCTAAACGGGAAGAGGTAAAACAGAAAACTCCCCGGTTGATTAGTATTCAGTAATTACTGCGATACTTCACTTTTGAAAGGACTGCTTTAGAAGCAGTCCTTTTGTGTATAAGGGGCTATTGAGGGGGTAGGAAGCCTTTTTAATTGTGGTTTGACGAGCGTCTGTGACGCTTGTCAATGCGTTCTACAAGGCAAAGCTTTGCGACAGTTCCTAGATACAAAAGGATTACTCCCGAAGCAGACAAACCAGCAACGAACTTTCCTGCTAGAACGAAAACCACTCGATCCACAAGGAGTGTATCTTTGAATACAAATCTTATCTAAATCTTTCTATGAAAGTATTCTTTGTCCGCACACTTCTGATGGCTCTGCTGGGGCTGGAAGTCACCTTTGCCCAAAGTAATAAACCTTTATACACTTTTCCTATTGGGGTTCAGGCGTATACGTATCGCAATGAATTTGCGAAAGACGTGGAGAAAACGCTGGATCTGATTGCCTCGCTGGGCATTACGGAAATCGAGGGAAATACGCCGAAAGGTCTGACTCCGGAAGCGTACAAGCAGATGCTTCAGAAGCGGAAGCTTACCATACCCGCCACAGGAGCTTCGTACGAGGAGCTGGTGAGTGACCCTCAGAGTGTTATCAAACAGGCAAAAGCCCTGGCTCCCGGTACGTTATGGTCGCCTGGATTCCGCATCAGGGAGCATTCAACATCGATCATGCGAAAAAAGCCGTCGAAGATTTTAACAAAGCGGGCAAAGTACTGAAAGCTGCGGGTTTAACTTTCTGTTACCACAACCACGGCTACGAGTTTAGCCCTTACGTACAGGGAACGTTGTTTGATTACCTCGTCAAAAACACCAATCCGTCGGATGTTTCCTTTGAGCTGGATGTTCTATGGGCTCAACACGGCGGGGCCGACCCCGTGGCTTTGCTCAAAAAATACGGCAAACGGTTTCAGTTGATTCACCTGAAAGACCTTAAGAAAGGAGTAAAAGGAGACTTTACGGGATCAACCCCGCTGGAAAACGACGTAGCCTTAGGAACAGGACAGATCGACATTCCCGGCGTTATTAGAGAGGCCAAGCGGCTGGGCATTCGCCATTACTTTATTGAGGATGAAAGTCCGAGTATCGCTCAGCAGGTGCCTCAAAGCATTGCGTACCTGAAAGGATTAAAAGAATAAAAATGCCTTGATAGAAAAGCCCCCCGCTTAAAAATCAGCTTTTAAGTGGGGGCTTTTTGTCTAAATACCTTATAACTCAAGTACCTGAGATCCTTCCTGAAGGGGATAGACTTTGCCCTTCCAGTAGAAAGTGCCACTCGTCGCCGGAGGAAGGGTGATGCGGGCGGTTAACTTGCCTTGTGCGTTTAAGGTATACTGCGTTTTGATCGTCCCTGCGGGGTGGGGCATACTCCCCGAAGCTTCTTTCAGGGTACCTAAGGCCGGAGCAATCCTTATTTTCTTAAAACCTGCCGCCTCGGAATCAATGCCGAGTACGATGCGGTAAAACTCGATATTCGGACTCGAACCCCAGGCGTGGCAGTCCGACCGGGACGGTTCGGGCATTTCGGCCCAGGTCGTCAGGCCCAGTCCCATCTGATCCTGCCAGAGTTGCAGATGATTCAACAGAAGATCACCCAGTCCGGCTTTGCTCAGGGCCTGATTCACGTAGTAGCGAAAGTAAATGGTGGTTTGCGTCAAACTGCGATCCGAAAGTACCGTTTGCATCACCTGCTTGGCCTGATCTGCTTCAACCACACCCGCGAGTACCGCCAGAGCATTGACGTGCTGGGAATACGAACGCTGCGTTTTTGTATCCGCTAGTAGCCCTTTTCCCGGGTTCCAGTAATGCTGATAAATGGCTTTCTTCAGGTTCGTTTGTAGCGTCTGGTAATGCTGAGCCAAAGCGGGCAGGCCCAGGTTTTGTTCGAGTTCAGCGGCCATTTGCAGGGACATCAGGTACAGCAAATCCTGAAAAGCTGAATCACCGTCTTTTTCGCGGGGCGGTTCGCCGTAATCGAAGCTGTTTGCCCAGTCGGCAAAAAACCAGTTCGGGACGTAGCCTAAACTGTAATCGGGCTTGAGCCATTGTTCGTACCAGGATAAAATCTGCCGGTGGGCGGGAAGCAACGTTTTCAGATAATTCGCATCGTCCCGGTAGCGATAGTAATCATAGCCCATGCCAATCCAAAGCAGTGAAAACGAAGAAATAAACTGGTGCAGATTAGAAGGGTATCGGCTCATGGTCAGTCCATCGGCTACCATCGACTGCCGACCCTGCTCCAGGGCATTTTTCACCAGCCACGGGTCGCGGGTGTTGTAGAGGGTAATCAAGGCCTGGATGCGGGTATCGCCGAAATACTGCAACTGTTCGTAGTACGGACAATCCATGTACGTTTCGTTGGCACACAGCCGGGCCGTACGCCAGCCGATGTCGAGCATTTGCTGCAAATCTTTACGCTCCGGTACCGAAAAAGTCGTCTCCTGTTTTAAAGGATACCGCGAAGACGTTCCAAATAAATCTTCTAGTACGAGCGGTTCGTCGGCCGTCGTAACGAGCAAATTGAGGTAACGATACGTTCGCCACCACAGTGAGGTAAAGTCACGATTTGAACCGCCGTCAGCCTGAATCCGATCTTCGTATCCAACAAAAAACTTTCCTTCCATCTGATCGCGATGGCCTTTGGCGTGCGTCAGTGAATCACTGTATAAGGCTTCGCTGTAACCAATTCGAATTTCCGCGTCTTTTCCGCGACTGAATTGAAGTGACAGATAGCCCGTCGTTAGCTGTTCATTGTCGAGTAGCAGCCGCACCTTCGAATGAGCGGGAATGGTCAGGGACCTGGTTCCTTTCAAAAACCGGATGCGGGTTTCTCCATTCCTTCGGAAAGCCGGATGCGGGCCAGCCGTTCAGTAGCCATTTCCATGGGTGGAATCGGACTCGGTACCAGCAGGCGGTTTGGATAGTCGCGGTGGCCCTTGGTCGCCGCCGGCATACCCTGTCGGGCGGGTACCCAGGCCTGGTCGTTAAAGGAGGGTTGCTGCCAGCCCCAGGGGTAGGGCTGGGCATTCAGGTTATCGCCCGGACCGGCCACGTAATAGCCGTAAACGGGTTTTTGCCAGGGCGTATAGGCCGGATTACGCAGGCACCGCCAGCTGGTATCGGTGTTGACCAGTTGTTCAGCCTCCGTATCACCCTGTAGCAAAAACTCAGTCCGATTAAAACTCATTTGAGCTACGGGTTTGTACTCGGCAAAATTCCAAACTATGGCGGCGAGTACATTCTTCCCTTTTTTCAAATGAGGACCCAGATCGACGGTTTCAAAATTCCAGTTATACGGATCGCTGCGGGCTGGTCCCAGACTTACGAGCTTCCCATTCACAAAAAGCTTATAGCGATTGTCAGCGGAAACGTGTACGTAAAAGTGTTCAGGACGGGCCGTCAGATCAAAGCTTTTCCGGAAATGATACACGCCGTAGGCGTTGTCGGAGGCATTGGGTACCGAAATCCAGCGGGCCGCCCAGGCTCGCTGGAATAATTCGGGATTGATGTGGGCCTGCTGGTAACCCATTAAACGGATTTGAGCCGGTACGGGAAGAATCATAAGGCAGTAGAGCGTAAGCGGAAGAATAACGGTTCGAAGGAATCCACGCATGAGTAAAGAATTAAATACAACCAGGATAGAGGAGACGTTAAAGGTAGCAGTTTGAAGAGAATGCGTCGTTTATAAGGTATTAAATTTAGAGTCAGACCTGCGTAATCCAGGACATTTAAAACCGCCGGAATGCATACAGTGAAAAGTATATTTCTGTTAACCTCAGCTTATCGCGTATTTTTAAAACGTTATCACCCAAACATTAGCAAATGAAGCCCCTTTTTACCTTTCTGATTGCCCTCAGTTTATTGATTTCATGCAAAAGAAAAGACCCTAAACCTATTCAAAATGAATGGATTTACGTAACCCTTAGCGACCGGGAAGTCCACGCCTTTAACGCGGCTAATGGAAGGGAAGTATGGCAATCGGCTACTCAAAAGTCAGTGGCTACCAATCCGGTGGTAAACAATGGGCAGGTGTCTGTCTTTAACATGGACGGGAAGCTCATACAGTTTGATGCCAAAACAGGCATTAGAAAAAACGAAATTCAGCTCATCACTGATTATGTACTGAATGTACCGGGGGATGGTTTTCTTTTAGCCCACGAAACCTTATACATTGGTGGTAAGTACGAAAGTATACTGGCCTACAATATCCGTACCGGACAGAGTAAATGGCAATTGCGATACGGCTGGAATTCCGTAACCGAAGACCCCGTGCTGGTAGGCAACACCCTTTACTATGCAGCAATGTCCAAGCTATACGCCGTTAACTCCGAAACAGGAGCCATTCGCTGGCAGGTGGATCAGCTGGCACAACATACCCGTAAACCCTTTTACTACCAGGGAATGGTTTACCTGGCTACTTCGCATTATCCGGTAGGGAAGTTATTCGCTTTTGATGCGGCTACGGGGATTAAAAAGTGGGAAAGCTCTGAGGTAGATACCGGAACTACGCTGACGGCTCATGATGGACTGCTATTTATTGGAAGTGAAAAAACCGGCCGCTTTTGTGCACTGGATGCCAAGACGGGACAAATCCGCTGGAATCAGGCTACGCCTAAAATCAGCGTGAGTTCTAATGCTTACTATGCGAACAATCTGATTTACGTGGGAGGCTTCGAAAATACTCTGTATGCTTTTGATGCTCAGACTGGAATGCTCAAGTGGCATTCCACGGATCAGGGGTCTTCAGCGGGTAATTTTTCCATCGTGGTAGCCAACGGTGTTCTGTACACGCTCGGCCAGAAACTAAGGGCCATCAACCCGCAAAACGGCGTAGAACTCTGGTCCTTGACAGAGACGCCTGGTCAGTTTTACGGGGTTTCTACGCTGATCGTTACAGACTCCAATCAGAAAAACCATTATTCCGCCCAATCGGGTATGCAAGAGGTACAGTAAGGGTATTCGTTCCAGAGAGAGGAGACTTCGTTGAGGAGTCTCCTTTTTTAGTTACAAACCTTACAGATGCGTTGAGTTATGTCAACTTTAGATCACATAAAGGCCTTATTATTAGGGTTTTTCAATTTATAGTACTACCTTGTTAAACAAATACCGTTAACTATCGTTGATAGGAATAGATACGCTCGGAATCCCTCGCTCCTTTGTGTTCGCTGAGTAGCTACTTCTCGATCCCCGATCATTCTTTAGCTTTCCAGTACTTCTCTTTCACAGGAAAAAATGATTTTTCTGTAAATCGTATCTGCCTTAACCCGCGGGTATTTACCATTTATCGCTGAACCTATGGAAACGATGATCGTTAAATTTACCGTAGAAAATACTCGTTTAACCGTATTGACGCCTTTGCGAGAAGGGGTTATGTTGACCACCGCAGTAAGCTCAGTTCCTAAAATTGGCGATACGCTTTCGGGCTCGGGCATCCGGCATAAACGCTCATACCTGTTCCAGGATTCGTCCTTTACGCAGGACCGCCACGTGCAATTACTGTTGCAGTGGTTAAAAACGCATTCCTTTGAAATTAAGGAGGTCGACACCAAGTTTGACCCTAAAATTCTCTGGATACAAGTGCTGGATTAAATACAGCACGCTTTCGTCGATAGACGAAACTTCATTTTTTATTCTTACCATCCACGCATGAAACCATCCGAAAATCAGATCCAGCGTACCATTACGTTACTCGATAAAAAACTACTCTCTCTACAGGGCCGCACTACTGAGGAATCCCCTCTGGAGGAAGGTATTCAGGAAGCATTGTCCATTCTGCTGGACGGACGAACCACGTATGCTTCCATTCCGAGTATGAAAAGCCGGCAGGGTCGGGCCATTGCTCTGCTTACCATCGATTACATGAATGGCGTTTGTGAACAAAGCACGTTGTTAAAAGCCACCTAATCCGATTTGGCAGAAATGGAGTTACGGCAGAAGATTATCTTCTTACGATAGGTCAGAAATTTATTGATGGAAGCAGTACCGTACTCCCTTTCTGCGTCATGAAAGGATTTATTTCCTGTAGACTACCCCCTTTATTCTTGCCTGAATTGCTGCAATTCCTGCATGAGGTCCGTGAGCGAAAGAGCGGTGACTCCACTGGAAAGCGGAAAGCGTTCCTTTCCCGCGTACACCACCAAGCGACGCGTAGCCCTGACGTCTTCACACCCCAGATAAAACCCTTTCGAGACCGTTGGGGTAAGCGAACGCTTGATTTCAATGGCGTAGATCTCCCGGGTATTTCGTTCCAGCACCAGATCAATTTCAGCCCCGGCGGAGGTGCGGTAAAACCAGGGTGTCCAGCCCACGGGCAGTACCGATAGAATATTTTCCACCACAAAACCTTCCCAACTGGCTCCCACGACAGGGTGTCCTAATACGTCGTCCAGGGTAGTTAGCTGTAAAAGGGCGTGAGTAAGACCGCTGTCACGTATATACACTTTAGGCGTTTTGACGAGCCGTTTCCCCACGTTGCCTGACCAGGGCCGAAGCGTACGAATCAGTAGTAAATCTTCGAGCAGTTCCAGGTAACGTTTAATAGTAGGAGCCGTTAGATCCAGACTGGCCCCCAGTTGAGCCAGATTTACCTGAGCTCCCTGTTGATGAGCCAGCATGGTCCAAAGTCGCCGTAGCGTAACGGCGGGAATACGCGGGCCCAGTTGCGGTACGTCCCGCTCCAGATAGGTACTAATGAAATTCATTCGCCACCGCAAACTGGCGGTATCTGTCCGGGCCAGATAGCTATCGGGAAAACCTCCCCGTAACCAAAGCTGGTCCTGAATGGCCGGACTTGCCTGTAAAATTTCGAGTGCATTCAGACCGGGTAGTTCCACGTAGGCAATTCGTCCGGCCAGCGATTCGGAGGACTGCTTAAGCAAATCCAGCGAAGCCGAACCCAGAATCAAAAACTGTGACGTTTTGTAGCCTTGCCGCCGCCGCCGGTCGATGACGCCGCGAAGAATGGAGAACAGCTCGGGAACCCGCTGTATTTCATCCAGAATGATAAGTTTACCCTCGTGCAATTGAAAATAGGCTTCCGGCTGACTAAGTTTAGCCAGGTCGCTCGGACTTTCCAGATCCAGGTAGAGGGGGTCAGGACTAATCCTGGCGGCAATCTCTTCCGCCAGCGTCGTTTTGCCCACCTGCCGCGGGCCTAACACGCCTACCGCCGGATATTCTTCCAGCAAACGAATAATTTCAGCTTGTGCTTCTCGATTAATCATCCTTGTAAATCTAATACTTTATTTTCGATTTGCAAGGATGAAATCCGTGCTTGATTGCAGAGCTGAAGCGTTACGAAATGCAATACCTGGCATTTTCAACAACGCCTGCTTCTGTACGTCTCGGTAATACAAACGTAAGCCTAGGAACTTTTACAACGCTATTCATTTTTAGCTATCAGCTCATCATTTACTTCCCTATGATCGATAAATTGGCCTGGGTACACCTGGAAAATCACCGGATTCTGGTCGCCCGCAGTCGTAACAAAGACGTGTATTACATTCCCGGTGGCAAACGCGAAGCTGGCGAAACGGATGCCGAGGCTTTGATACGGGAAATTCAGGAAGAACTCAGCGTACAACTTCAGTTCGAAACAATAACCTGGATTGGAACCTTCGAAGCCCAGGCCCACGGGCAGGCCGAAGGCGTACGGGTACGACTGAGCTGCTACACCGCCGCGTACGAAGGAATGCTGCAACCAGACTCAGAAATTGAAGAAATGGTGTACTTGGCTTACGCAGATCGGGCGAACGTTTCCGTGGCGGCCCAGTTACTGTTTGATTCTCTTTTCGAAAGTGGTCTGTTACGATAGGGTACGAACAGGCTTTGGCTCGTCTAAAAATCCGCGTACTTTTGCGGTTTTAACCATCCTTCAATCATCTAGACTATGTCATTTGACAAATTGCTTCAACAACTTTCCTTCATTCAGGAAATCGACAAACTCAAGTACATCAAGCGGAAAACCCGTCTGTTTAACAGCGATCGGCACGAAAACGACGCTGAACATAGCTGGCATCTGGCCCTCATGGCGATGGTACTGGCCGAGCACGCCAACGAACCCGTCGATGTGTCGAAAGTCGTTAAAATGCTTTTGATTCACGACATCGTCGAAATTGATTCAGGAGACGTGTTTCTGTTCGATACCCTGCTCAATCACGATGATGCAACGGCTGAACACAAAGCCGCCCTTCGCATTTTTGGTTTACTTCCCGAAGAACAAAGCAAAGAATTCCTGACAATCTGGGAAGAATTTGAGGCCCGCGAAACGCCCGAGTCCCGGTTTGCTCACGCCATCGACCGCTTTGAGCCCGTACTGCAAAACGTGTCCAATCAGGGCGGAAGCTGGAAGGAATTTAACGTGGATTACGAAAAAGTCATCAAGAAAGTCGGCGTGATTGACAAAGGTTCGAGTCACATCTGGGACTTCGCCAAAACGATGATCGACGATAGTCTGGAAAAGGGTTACATCCAGAAACCGGAACTTCCGCAGGAATAACACGGGCTCGGTTGCTTACGCGTCGAAAGCCTTTCGAGGGTAAGCAACCGGGATTTATTGAATCGACTGGTAGATCATTTCTGAAACCGTAGCCATCGTTTCAACAGCCGCTTCGCGATCCGGCTCCTGCCAGTTTTTGGAAAGCAAAACCAGGACGTATTTACGGCCATCGGGCAAATACACAATGCCCGAATCGTGCATAATACTTACGATCGAGCCAGTTTTATGAGCGACTTTAACGCTTTTCGGTAGTTTGGCCGGAATGACGGAATTGAATTTCTGATCCAGCAGGATACTGATCATCGCCTGCGAAGCCTCCGGACTAACGGCTTTTCCTTTCGCAATTTTCTCAAACAGCAGGGCTAAATCATACGCGGAAACCTTATTATTCAGTCCCTGAGCGAACGCTTTTTTGTCTTCGACCCCCCGGAGTACCTGCGTATGTTTCGCTCCCATTTTACAGAGTGTTTTGGTGACATTCCGAGCATCTACCAGATCAATGATGATGTTCGTCGCCAGATTACTGCTGTAAATAATCATTTCGTACATCAGATCGTAGATGGTCCGTTTCTGGCCCACTTTCTCGTAAAGTTTCGGCTCACTATCATCCGTCGCTACCAGCGAATACGGACTTCCATCCACAATGCTTTTGAATTCATTCTTTACCACAATCGAATCCAGAACCGAAAATTTTCCTTTGTATGCCTGCCGGTATACTTCCAGCATAACGGGCGTTTTCATGGTACTGGCCGCGTGAAAGGAATCGTTTTCATTGATGTAGACGTGCTCGCCCGTGGCCAGATTTTTATAGGCGACGGCGTAGGTGCCTTTTCTGCCGGATAAATAATGCTGAATTTGTTCTTTGAGGGAGGTAGACTGGGCCTGAACCAGTCCGGGAAGCAACAGCAGGAATAACCATTTCATAGGAAGCAAGGAAGCGTGAGTCGGTAAGATACAGCCAAAATGCTAAAATCCGGCAGATTAGCTCTGACCTTAACGTTTACAATACTCTTAACATCATACGTAAGCTGATTTCTGATTAGGCGTGCCCGGTAGAGAGAGCAGCGGGGGATTGCTGCGATAAATTGTTACCGGATTGCGGCTCAATGAAAACGTGCGTCAGCATTGGAATGGCCGCCTGTAGTTGCTGATGAATCTGTTCAATACTCTGGGTAAGCTGAATGGCGGTTAAATGGGACAAAAACCGCACCCGCTGTACCAACACAATCTGCTCAGGACCTACCTGAAACGTCAAGGTTTGAACAACGGTCTCGACGGACGGATGAGCCTGCGTAACCTCCGTAATCTGAGCCTCAATGGCGAATCCGGCACCTTCACCCATCAGCAAGCTCCGGCTTTCCCGGGCCAATACCAGCGAAACAGCCGTGAGGATCAGTCCGATCAGAATAGAAGCGGCCCCATCGAAGTACGGGTTTTGTAACGTATGGCCCAGAAAAACGCCCAGAAAAGCAATCATCAGCCCCAGTACATCGGCTGCGTCTTCAAAAAGCACGACAAAAGAAGAGGGGTCTTTGCTTTCGCGTACCGCCGACCAGAAGGCCTGCTCGCCCCGCTGGGCATTGAAGGCCCTGGTTGCCGTGATTAGAGAAAAGCCATCCAGAGCAAAAGCAATGCCCAGTACAATGTAATTCCAAAACGGGTCTTCAATGACGTGCGGATCGAGAATGTGCGTAACACCTTCGTAAAAGGATACACCACCCCCTACGGCAAAAATCAGAATGGAAACCAGGTAGGAATAAAAGTAAATCTCTTTGCCGTACCCAAAGGGGCGTCGCTGGTCGGCGGGTTGCTGGCTTTTCCGTAAACCCACCAGTAACAGAACTTCATTGAGCGTATCGACCAGTGAGTGAATTCCTTCAGAAACCATCGCGGAACTGCCACTAATGCTGGCCGCAACAAATTTGGTCACGGCAATCAGCAAATTAGCTCCTAAAGCCGTATAGATGGCAAGTTTGGTAGAAGGCATAGAAACACGAAACGGTTGAAGCAAAAATAAGGTCTAGGCCACTAAAGGTAAGGGGACGTTTAAAGAAATCGCAGGGCAGGCAAAAAAGTACGTGCCAGAAAGTATTTGTTGGAAGTGTCTGAAAAACACCCGGAAAGGAATAATTTTTTGCCTCACTCACCAGCTTCACGATAGTTTCTAATAACTACACCCTTTTATTCTGAAGTGTGAAACCCGAAAGGATCGTTTCCTTTCTTTTCAAACGTGACCAATGGCTTCTACAAATTCCGACCTTGAACAGTTAGGCATCAACACCGTACGGGTGTTGTCCATTGATGCTGTACAGAAAGCAAACTCCGGACACCCCGGTATGCCCATGGGGGCCGCTCCGATGGGGCATGTACTGTGGGCTCACCACATGCATTACAACCCGAAAAACCCCGAATGGCCCAACCGCGACCGCTTCCTGCTGTCGGCGGGTCACGGGAGTATGTTGCAGTATAGTTTTCTGTACCTAACGGGCTATAATCTGACGATTGAGGATATTAAACAATTCCGTCAGTTGCACAGCAAAACGGCGGGCCACCCCGAGTACGGTATGCTCGACGGCATCGACATTACGACGGGACCGCTGGGTCAGGGCTTTGCCAACGGGATTGGCTTTGCCATTGCCCAGCAGCATCTGGCCGCCCGCTATAACAAGCCCGGCTTTGATCTTTTCAATTATAAAATTTACGCCATTTGCAGTGATGGCGATATGATGGAGGGGGTTACCTCCGAGGCGGCTTCCCTAGCGGGTCATCTCAAGCTGGGTAACCTGATTTACCTCTACGATGATAATCACATTTCTATCGAAGGAAACACCAATCTGGCCTTTGATGAGGACGTAGCCAAACGCTTTGAGGCTTACGGCTGGCACGTACAGGCGGTGGAAGACGGCAACGACATCGAAGCCATTTCAGCGGCCGTAGAAAAGGCCAAGCAGGAAACGACTCGCCCTTCGCTGATTAAGGTACGAACGCAAATTGCCTACGGTAGTCCGAACAAGGTTAATACGGCAGGTTCACACGGCTCACCCCTGGGGGAAGAAGAAGTGAAACTGGTGAAAAAGAACTTTGGCTTTGATCCCGAACAGTCCTTTGTCGTACCCGAAGAAGTGCTGAACTATTACCGGGAAATCGGTGAAAAAGGAACCCAGCTGGAGCAGCAGTGGGGTGATCTGTTCGAAGCTTATAGCAAGGAGTACCCCGAACTAGCCGCTCAGTACGAACAGGAACGTAGTCTGAAACTGCCCGAAGGCTGGGAGGAAAAATTGCCCGTATTCAAGGCCGAAGAGGGTAAAATGGCCACGCGGAAAGCCTCTGGTAAGGTTCTGAACGCTCTGGCTTCCGTGCTGCCGAGTCTGATGGGTGGAGCGGCGGATTTGGCTCCCTCAACGGATACGCTGCTGAAGGATTACGGATCATTCACGGCGGAAGATCGGCTAGGCCGGAATTTTCACTTCGGTATTCGCGAGCACGCGATGGGAGCCGCCCTCAACGGCATGGCCCTGACGAAGGGAATCATTCCTTATGGTGCGACTTTCCTGATCTTCTCCGAATACATGCGGCCACCGATTCGGATGGCAGCTATTATGAAAATTCGGGTAGTACTGGTGTTCACGCACGACAGCATTGGTCTGGGTGAAGATGGGACTACGCACCAACCCGTCGAGCAATTGATGGCCTTACGGGCCATGCCCAATATCGTGGTGATCCGGCCAGCGGATGCCAACGAAACCGCTCAGGCCTGGAAAGCGGCTTTGCAGCATACCACTGGACCCGTACTGCTGGTATTGACCCGTCAGGATTTGCCCATTCTGGATCAGGAAAAATACGCCCCGGCAACGAATTTGCACAAGGGAGCCTATATCCTTTCCGACAGTGAGGGCGAACCAGACGTTATTCTGATTGCGACGGGTTCGGAAGTCCCCCTCATTCTGGAAGCTCAGCAAAAGCTTGCCGAAGAATCCATTCAGGCCCGCGTGGTGAGTATGCCCTGCTGGGAGTTTTTTGAAGTACAGGATGAAGCGTACAAGGAAAGCGTACTGCCCAAACGAATCAAAAAACGCCTGGCCGTAGAGGCTGCTTCCGTTTTCGGCTGGCATAAATACGTGACCGACGAAGGGGATGTCATTGGTATGACCACCTTTGGCGAATCCGCTCCGGCCAAGGACTTATTTAAGGAATTTGGCTTTACGGTTGAGAACGTAGTCAGTCGGACGAAAGCATTACTCCAGAAATGAGAGCTTAATCTGAGCGGATCATTTCTAAATCCGCTCATTCCACAAAATAAATACTAAGTTTGGGGGCCGTATGGCCGGAATAGGGTCAATCCTTTACGGGTAGCCTGACTTGAAATTTCAAATTTCTCCGGTTCATAGGCACTATCCTAATCTTCAAAAAGTTCACTCTGTAGAAACAACCTCAAATTACTTCAGTTATGGCAACCAATCGCGTAAAGGCAATTCATGAGCATGGTCAGAGTATCTGGCTGGATTTCATCGAGCGTAAGTTCATTCGGTCAGGCGAATTACAAAAACTGATCGATGAAGATGGCGTTCGGGGTATTACTTCCAATCCAGCTATTTTCGAAAAAGCGATCAGTGGCAGTACTGAATACGACGAGCAATTGAAAGACCTGGTCAGCCAGTCTGACGAGGACGTATTTTATAATCTGGCCATCACCGACATCCAGGATGCCGCCGATTTATTTAAAAAAGTATACGACGAAGAAGTAGAAGGAGCCGATGGCTATGTAAGTCTGGAAGTGTCTCCTGAACTGGCCCGTGATACGCAGGGAACGATTGATCAGGCCCTGGATTTGTGGGAGCGAGTAGATCGTAAAAACGTAATGATCAAAATTCCGGGTACGGCAGAAGGTCTGCCCGCGATTCGTAAAGCCATCAGCGAAGGCCTGAACATCAACGTAACCCTGCTGTTTAGCCTGGATCGCTACGAAGCCGTAACCGACGCATACATTTCAGGTTTGGAAGATCGTCTGGCCGCTGGTCAGCCCATCAACCGGATTTCTTCCGTAGCCAGTTTCTTCCTGAGCCGTATCGACGTGGCCGTGGATCCCTTACTGGAAAAAGCCGGTAACACGGACCTGAAGGCTAAAGTGGCCGTTGCTTCAGCGAAGAAAGCGTACGAAATCTACAAGCGGGTATTCAGCAGCGAACGTTTCAAAAAGCTGGAAGCGGAAGGTGCCAAACCCCAACGTTTACTGTGGGCCAGTACGAGTAGCAAAGATCCCGCCATTGCGGATACGTACTACGTAGAAGCACTGATCGGTCCGGATACGGTAGATACCGTTCCGATGGAAACGCTGGTAGCGTTCCGTGATCACGGGAATGCTGCTAATCGTCTGGAAGAAGGAATGGATGAGGCCACCCAAACGCTGGAAACACTCAAGGAATTAGGCATTAACCTGGATGAAGTAACGACGAAACTTGAAGAAGAAGGCATCGAGAAATTCATCCAGCCCTACCAGAAACTGCTGAAAGCCATTCACGAAAAAACGGCAGGTCTTTAATTTTTAGCAGACGTTACGTCTAGCTACTTGTATTCTTCGGTTCGGCGGTTGGGGTCTACGGGCTTCAACCGCCCCACCTTCAAATAAACCATCCTATCCCTAATGAGTGCTCAACAGTACACCATAGGAATGATCGGCCTGGGAACCATGGGCCGAAACCTCCTGCTGAATATGGCCGATCACGATGTGGCCGTAGCCGGCTACGATACGGACGCCTCCAAAGCTGAATTACTCGAAACGGAAGGGCAAGGTAAACGCGTAAAGGGTTTTGTCTCTTTACCCGATTTCATTGAAAGCCTGACCAGTCCCCGTACCATCATCATGCTGGTACCGGCGGGCAAAGTGGTAGATAGCGTCATTGCCAATCTGGAACCACTTTTAAGTGAGGGCGATATTCTGATTGATTCCGGAAATTCACACTTTACGGATACCAATCGCCGCGTAGCTGAACTGCAAAGCAAAGGCATCCACTTCTTCGGGATGGGGATTTCGGGCGGTGAAGCGGGGGCTCGTCGCGGACCGAGTATGATGCCCGGGGGTGACAAGCACGCCTACGAAGTAATGAAACCCGTCTTTGAAGCCATTGCGGCGAAAGTAGATGGGGATCCCTGTGTAACCTACATCGGTCCCGGAGCATCGGGACACTTTGTGAAAATGGTACACAATGGCATTGAATACGGTCTGATGCAATTGATTGCCGAGACGTATTCTTTGCTGAAAAATGGTTTGAAAATGGACAATACCGCCATTGGTGATGTATTTGACCAGTGGGACCAGGGCCGTCTGCAATCCTTCCTGATTAACATTACCAAGGATATTTTTCACTACCGTGAACCCGGAGCCGACCACGAACTGCTCGACGACATTAAAGATGAAGCGAAGGCCAAAGGTACGGGCAAGTGGACCTCACAGGCGGCCATGGATCTGGAAACGCCGATTCCGACGATCGATATTGCCGTTTCGCAGCGGGATTTGTCCAAGTACAAAAAGCTTCGCGAACAGGCCGCTGAATTATACAGCGGTGAAGGCCGGGGAATTGATGCTGTAAAACAGGAGTATTTAAAGGCATTGGAAGAAGCGTTCTTCGCCAGCATGATTATTACCTATGCTCAGGGTATGCACATGTTGCTGAAGGCTTCCCGGGAATTTGGCTACGAACTTCATCTCACCGAAATCGCTAAAATCTGGCGGGGCGGCTGCATCATTCGTTCGAAGTTCCTGAACAGTATTTACCAGGCTTACGAAAAAAATCCTCAGCTCGAGCACTTATTGCTGGATGAAGAGGTAAAAACACAGTTAAGTGCGGCCATTCCGGGCCTGCGTACGGTGGTGACGAGTGCCGTTCAGTCGGGTATTGCGGCTCCGGCCTATGCCACTTCCCTGAGTTATTTTGATGCCTTCCGTACGGGTCGTTCCGCCCTGAACCTGATTCAGGCCCAGCGGGATTATTTCGGAGCACACTTGTACGAAATCATTGGTAAAGAAGGCGTTTTCCATACTGAATGGGTACCCAAAGAAGAAGTTGATTTAGAGTAAGACCATTTAGCGGCTTCCTTACCTGAAGAAACAGGGACTTGTTACTAATCAACTTCAACAACATTCCCCATGAATTCAACAACAACGCCAACTATATTTATCATTTTCGGCGGTACGGGCGATTTGAACTCCCGTAAACTGGCACCCGCCTTGTATAACTTGTTCTTAGACGGCTACTTACCCGAAAAATTTGCCATCATTGGCACGGGACGTACGGAGCTGACGGACGAGGTTTTTGCCGAACGTTTACTCGAAGGGATCAACTCGTTTTCCCGTCGCGGGAAGGCAGAATCCGACAAATGGGAAACGTTTGCCAAGCACGTTGCGTACCAACCTTCGGATTTGAAAGATGCGGAAACTTACAAAGAGTTTGGTAACCGTATCGATCAATACACGCAGGAGTGGGGTGAGAAGGCCAACGTCGTGTATTACCTGGCGGTTTCCCCCAATTTCTTCCCAATTATTGCCGAAAATATTTCTAAAGCTGGACTGGCTTCGGATACCGAACGCGTACGGATCGTGATTGAAAAACCGATCGGTCACGACCTGGAATCGGCCAAGAAGCTGAACTCGCTGCTGGCTCATATCTTCGACGAACGCCAGATTTACCGCATTGACCACTACCTGGGCAAAGAAACGGTACAGAATATCATGGCGTTCCGTTTTGCCAATGCCATTCTGGAACCTCTGTGGAATCGCAACTACATTGAACATGTACAGATTTCGGTAACCGAACAGCTGGGCATGGGCGAACGCGGCGACTACTACGACGGTGCCGGAGCCCTGCGGGATATGATTCAAAACCACCTGCTGCAATTGCTGTGTCTGGTGGCGATGGAACCGCCCGTTAGCTTCAGTGCCGACGAAGTACGCAACCGCAAGGTGGACGTCCTCAAAGCCATGCGTCGTTTTACGGCCGAAGATGTACGGTTGTCGGCCGTACGCGGTCAGTACGGCAGTGGCTGGATGGAAGGCAAACAGGTACCCGGCTACCGCGAAGAGGCCAAAGTAGATCCACAATCCAATACGGAAACCTTTGCAGCCGTGAAGTTTTTCGTGGACAACTGGCGTTGGCAGGGCGTACCCTTCTACGTACGGACGGGTAAGCGGATGCACCAGTCGGCTTCGGTGATCTCCATTCAGTTCCGGGAGGTTCCTCACGATATTTTCCCCTCTGGTACGAAAGATAGTCTGCCCCAAAATCGTCTGATTATCAGTATTCAGCCCGAAATGAGCATTCGCCTGCAAGTACAGGCGAAACGTCCGGGACTGGATATGATTCTCAACACGGTCGATATGGTTTTCGATTACAAAGGTACGTATACCAATCAGGCTCCCGAAGCATACGAGACGCTATTACTGGATACGATGCTGGGCGATCAGACCCTGTTTATGCGGGGTGATCAGGTCGAAGCAGCCTGGGATTTACTCATGCCCGTACTGGATACCTGGGCCGCGAAACCCAGTCTGAGCTTCCCCAACTACGCCGCAGATTCCTGGGGACCGGAGTCGGCAGAGGCCCTGATTGCCCGCGATGGCTTCCACTGGTTTTCATTACCGCTAAAGAGTAATGTGAAGCATTAGGCTATTCAAAAAAAGGGGGGCGGATTATCGCCTCCCTTTGCTCACTTGATTATGAAACGATTATGAAAATTACAATTGCGGATACTGTCGATGAAACGCTGCAAAATCTGGCGGTATTTTTTGTAGAAACGGCCCAGCGGAATATTCAGGAAAAAGGCCGCTTTTCAGTAGCTCTGTCGGGGGGAAGTTCGCCCAAGAAGTTGTATGAGTTACTGGTAGCCCAGCACGCCCATGATCTGGACTGGAAAAAAGTACATTTCTTTTTCGGTGATGAGCGGTACGTACCCCATACGGATCCGGACAGTAACTACCTGATGGCGAAGCAGACGCTGTTCGATCCGCTTTTTATTAATCCTCTGCAGGTATATGCGGTCGATACCAGCCTGGAACCCAGGCAGGCGGCTGAGGCGTATACGGAGACCATTCTAAAGTTCTTTCACGGCGAGAAGCTAAGTTTTGATCTGATCCTGCTCGGATTGGGTGATAATTCGCATACGGCTTCCCTGTTTCCTTACACCAGCATTCTGGCGGACGATTCACAATCCGTAAAAGAAGTGTTTCTGAATGATCAGGGCATATACCGGATTTCGTTCACGGCTCCGCTGATCAATCAGGCAGATCGTACGGCTTTTCTGGTTTATGGAGCTGGAAAGGCGGAGGCGGTTCGCCACGTAATTGAAGATCCAATCGATATTGAACAATTCCCTGCTCAACTCATTATTCCCGTTAACGGCTATCTGGACTGGTTTCTGGATCGGGCGGCGGCGGCGGAGTTGTCGATGCATTACTAAGAAAGCCTGGCGGAGCTTTCTCCGGTTTTCTGCAAGCGTTCGGCCCCTTGGGTCGAACGTTTTTTGTTAAATCCAGCCTTCGCGGACGGCTTTGGCGACCAGCTCAGCCGAGCTGCGTACTTCCGCTTTGCCGAGCATGTTTTTCCGGTGTCTGTCCACGGTTTCTTTAGTAATGCACAGTAAATCAGCGATTTGCTTGCTGGCATAGCCGGATACGATGGCTCGTAATACTTCTTTTTCCCGTTGGCTCAGTACTTCTTTGCGGGGAATGAACACCTTCTCAATAGGCATATTCAGGTAAGAAGGCTCTCCATCGATTCCTACAAAAGAAAGGATCGACGGGCCCGTTGCTTTCAAATGTGAAATGTCGGTATGTACGCCTAACGTGCGTACATTTTCGCCATATTGAATCACAACGATTTGCTGTAAAATCCGGGCGTATTGTCCATTTTTCCTACGTAGGCGGTAATCGTAGCTCACTTTGTACTTGTAGACTTTTTCGGGGGGAATCTGGTTAAAGAACTCCACAACACTGTTTTCGTGATTCAGAAAAACGGGAACATCATCGGGATGCAGGTGCTCAAGCACGTAGGGCAGAGTAAATTCTTCGGGTGAGCAGCCGAGTACTTCCGCCACTGAATTACTGGTATGCTCAATTTGACCCGTACGACAATTGAAAAGGTAGTAGTAATAAGGACCTAAATGAAATAAGTCGAGAATCGACTTAAAGTTTTCAATGGAGTCCATTACCTCCAGGCGGTCAGTGGGTAAATCCCGGTTAATGCGATCCCAGATTTTCCGGGCTTCACGGTAGATGGGCGTTTGCATAGGGGTGTAGGTTATTGGCTGAGAAGGCTAGGTAAATATATTAATATCAATGCATTAACTTTTACTTATCGGTTATCTGACCGTTCACTTTAGAACCATTTTAAAATCCAGTTTTCTTAAAAAGACCTTTTTTGAGAACTTATTCTTACGAAGAACTACGTGCTTTTTAGGTGTAAGTGATTAAATAAATGACGTCTGAATAAAAATTAAATTTTTAAAAATTTTTTATACCGATTGGGTTAGGTAGGGTTACGCATGACATAAAGTTGGGAGCCAGAATTGACCAGTCGAAGGCGGGCACAGTTTTATTCAGCATATAGCCTTCTATAATGAGCGTACTTGCTAACTCCGCCATGAAAAAGAAATCGATCCTTTGGGTTGTGTTACTGGTCGTCATAGGACTGGCCGGCTGGTTTTTGTACCAGCGGTATGTAGGTAAAAACGCGAATCCAGTATCGGGTCTCAAACCCCGGGTGGGAGTCAGTATTGCAGAAATTCATTCCATTACGGATTCAAAAATGGACGTAAACCTGAGCGTATTGATTGACAATCCACTTCCGGTTGGCATGAATATTCAGGATTTTGCCTATACAGTGCGGGTGGACGGAGTTAAAATCGCGGAAAGTGATTATGCCAAGCCCATTGAAATCAAAGCCCGGGACAGTAGTGTGGTGACAGTGCCTACCCAAATCAAGCTGGATGCGTTTTCGTCCATCGCCAAAAAAGGGGAAGCTCGTGGTCAGGACAGTGCTACCTATCACATCGCCGCTCTCCTTCACTTGGCCAAACCTTTTCTGGGTAAGGATACGCTGCGACTGGAAGCCGATAAACGCCTACCCTTGTTTCACCTGCCGGAAATTCAGCTGGTGGGTTATGATGTGGAAAAATTTCGGTTGAAAAACACGGACCTTGATCTTCAGATTCGCTTCATCAATAAAAATGACTTCGATATCAGCTTCAAAGACATGACTTATTCCGTTGATCTCGGTAAGGAAGGCAATACGATTCGGGGTCAATCGCCGGGGGTTACCAAAGTACCCGCCCGCAGTGATAAAGTATATACCATTCCGGTACAGCTAACGATAGGAAAGATGTTGAAAGCCAGCGTACAGATGCTGTTTCAAGGAAAGGATTTTCCATATGCCCTGCACATGGACTGTAAAATGGCATCCAGTAACGATGTACTGAAGAATAGTCAGATGAAAACCGTTATTCGTGGCAATCTGGAAGATATCAAAGGCCTTAAAAAAACGGTCGAAGTGAAATCAAAAAAAGATTAAACTCTCATAACCCACACGTTTGAATCAGAAAAACGACTTAGCCCGAGGAAATGACGAACGGGGGCAAACCATTGCTGACCGCTGGATTGAACCTTTTTATGACTTAGTGATTGGTACCGTCATTGGTCAGCTAGCCGATGTGTTTACGGGAGCCGTTTACGCAAAGGAGTACCTGCATTTTTGCAGTCTCTTCATTCCGGCCTGGTGGCTATGGACGGGTTTTTCGTTGTACTTTGATCGGTTTGATCGAAATGCTCGCTTCCAGCAGGCTCTCCTTTTACTGAGTCTGGTTCCTATCATTTTACTTTCTGTGAAGGCTCCCGATACGCTGGAGGGAGACGTGGCAGGATTTACCTGGTTTTACGCGGCAGCCCGTATCCTCTTGCTGGGGTTGTACGTATATACTATCTGGGTAGACGAAGAGGCCCGAAAGCCCGCCCGCCATTTGTTGATAGGTTATAGTGTAGGTCTTGTTTTCTGGATTGTCGGCGGAATTACCCAGAATCACGTCTGGCAGGTGGTCAGTTTGGTCATTGAATTGACAACCCCCTGGCTGGCCCGAAAATCGCTGGAGAAGATTGGACCTACGGAACAACATTTCCCCCAACGACTGGGTATGTTTACGCTCATTGTCGTCGAGCAGAACATCATGGGTATATCCACCTCACTAAGCGAGGGACTTTGGCATTCGTATCGACTCATTGCGGCCGGCTGTGGTTTGATACTGGTGATTCTGCTCTGGTGGTGGTATTTCTTTCATCAGGAAGAATTTCTTAATGGTCGTCTCAAAGGCAATGGGTTACGGTATTCCTTTGGGCATTTGCCGCTCTATCTGGGTACGGGTACGATGGCAATCGGCGTAACGGCCGCTATTGATGACAATGATACGTCCTGGTGGATGCTGGTTTGGGGAATGACACTGTACCTGGCTGCTATGACCTGGATGAGCCTGAAAAAGATAAACGCCGCCCGTCGCCGCCCCTACGTAGGGCTGACCGGGATCACGCTGGCCCTCATGTGGAGTGCAGCCTACCTGATTCAGCTGGGTTGGGAAACGTTGGTAGCGATAACCGGGATTTATGGCCTGTATCTGTCATTAGCGTACCGGATCATTAAAGATCAGGGCGAACCAGTACCCGATGAGCAAAGTGATACGGAAGATGATTCGAAGCAGCCCTTGCAGATTGGATAAATAAGCAGTGTATAACACAAAAGCCAGCGATCAGAGCCGGCTTTTGTGTTGAAGAAATAGGATTGTTTATTATAGAGTAACAAGGCGGCTTTTTTGTTCCGCAGACAAGGCTGGCTTTTAGTTGGTATACAGGGTTTATAAAAAGTTTCTAGCAACAATAGTATCACAGTGGCAGTATTTCTTCCCGTAGGCACGGGTGGTCTTTTAGTCTAGGAGAGGCTTACGGGTTACCGAACAGCCCTATCTGAGCACCAAACTCAGTCTAGGTAAATGACGAAATACTAAAAAAAGTAAAGCTTCGGTTACGGATATTATTCGCGATGGAAAGAGTACGTCCTACTGAGCAGACCTATCTAGAGTAATAAAACGGACCAAAAAATCAATCTTATTTCTTCTGATAACTCCCATACAACCCAATCAGCCGTTCGGGATAATTTGAGATAATCCCGTCGACGCCGTAGGAAGCCATACGTTGCATATCTTTTTCTTCATCTACTGTCCAGGGTAACATTCGCATCTTCTTTTCGTGTACTTCTTTCACAGTTTCGGAAGTGACCAGGGTGTAATGCGGACTGTAGTACTGTGGCGTGAATCCCAGTTTGGCCAGGTTATCGGCTACGCTGTCTTTGTTATAAAGCAGCAGCGAAAGGCTTTGTTTGGGGTACTTTTTGTGGAGTTCCTGAAGGGTACGCACGTCGAAAGACTGAATAGTTACGCGGTTGGCGATGCCTTTTTTCTGGATGACCTGCATGAGCAGTTGTACGAATACATCCGGTGAAGGATTGTACTTTCCGTCACCCTGCGGGGAACACTTGGTTTCGATGTTGTAAGCAACCGGCTTCAAATGATGCTTGCGAACGTAAGTTTCCACGCTGTCGATGACTTCCGAAAGCAGAGGTTTATACGTTTTCATTTTCTTTTGCTGCGGAAAATTCGGGTGCGGTTTGCTCCCGGCATCGAAGGTCCGGATGCTGTCGTACTTCATTTGATAGAGAGCGTAGGACTTTTCTTCCTCTTTCGTGATGTCGTTACCATCAGGTTTCCGCATGAAAACGGACGACATATACGGGTCGTGGGAAACCACCACCTTCTGGTCTGCCGAAATAACGCAATCCAGCTCCAGCGTCCGGCAACCCAGCCGTACCGCATGAATCATGGATGTAACCGTGTTTTCCGGGACCAGGCCCATACCGCCCCGGTGGGCCTGTACATCGAGGGTTTGTTGGGCTTGTACACGCGGAAGTACAAGTCCACTGAAAAGTAAAGCGTACCAAAGACGTTTCATCGTCAGGAAATAATAGAGTGAATGGAGAAGAAAGAGCATACGAACGGGAAGGTCCGTCTGCGGATAAAATTGGGCCCAAAAGTAAAGACTTTCCCAAGGGAGCCTGTTACGGCTAGATTAAATCAAAAAGGCTTTCCGTAACGATCGCTTCATGTACCAAGCGTCGTTAAAAAAAGCACCGTTTGCTTTTCCAGACAGAAAAAACAAACGGTGCAGAAAGGTGTCCCGAAAAAACTAGCTGACCAGTACCGGGGCGTTTCGTTTGGACATTCGCAGAAAACGAGCAATCAGGAAAATGGAGGCGAACGTCAGACCACTGATGAAGCCCAGCCACATACCCGAAGCTCCCATGCCGCCGTGAAAGGCAAACCAGTAGCCCATCGGGATACCCACCACCCAGTACGCCACGGCAATGAGCAGGTAGGCGTTCGGACGTCCTTGATGCCGCGTAAGAGGCCCGCTCCAATGGCTTGCGTCGCGTCAGAAATCTGGAAAATGGCCGCGAACAGCAGCAGCATACTCGCCAGCGAAACGACTTCCGCATTGCTATTGAAGAAATGGGGTAGATGGTCTTTGAGCAGTACAAAACCCAGGGCACAGCAAACGCCGTAAGCCAGGGCCGTTAGTAACGTACTCTTTCCAATAGTAGCGATCAACGGCCAGTCCGAACGACCAAAGGCATTGCTGACCCGGATGGAGCCCGCCTGAGCCAGTCCCATCGAGACCATAAACGTAGCCGACGCACAACTCAGGGCAATCTGGTGGGACGCCTGAGCGACGGCACCAATCGTACCGATGATGATGCCCGAAACGGCGAAGGCTCCCGCCTCCATACCGACCTGCAGGCTACTGGGTACCCCGATGTGCAGCAATTCCTGAATCGTCGAGCGACGCAGGTACCATTCCTCTTTCCGAAGCTGAATGTACTTTTTATACGAATGGTGGGTCAGAATAACCGCCGCCAACGCTATGGTAATCAGCGTACGGGTGATGAGCGTACCCCAGGCGGCTCCCAGTAGTTCGAGTCGCGGGAAGCCCCAGTTGCCATAAATCAACAGCCAGTTAATGAAAATGTTAATGGGCATGGCCGCCAGCGAAAACAGCATGGCCGTGCGGGTTTGTTCGAGGCCATCCGTGAATTGCTTGAGTGTCATGAACAGCAACATGGGAATAATGGAAATCCCCATCAACTGCATAAAGGGTACGGCCAGCGTGGCTACTTCCGGGTCCTGACCCAAGTGAAAGAGGAGGTCTTTCCCGAAAAACAGGGTAAATGAAATCAGCAGGGCTGTTAGGGCACAAATGCAAAAGCCATTGTACAGGTAATGGGAAACCTGACGGGCGTCGTTCTGACCGTGGGCCATAGATACCATTTGGGAAACGGAAATCGTCATACCGATGCCGATCACAAAGGGAATATTCATGGCATTGAATACCAGCGAAACGGCGGCCAGTTGTTTGTAATTAATGGACCCCACCATGGCTGTATCAATGATGTGCAGGGCCATTTGAGCAAGTTCACCAATAATAATGGGTAAAGCTAATCGAATAGTTTTGAAGGCTTCCGTTTTCATGACTCAATCGTATCGCAACTTAAGAAAGCCGCAAAGGTACGAAAGCTTCCCGAGCAGGTCGGCAAAAAATCCGAAACTAGCGGACGCACTTCCCGCAGAAGGACCATTTTAGGCCACTTGAACCTTCAGAATCGCCGGATTTGTCGCAAGACTATATCATTTTTAACAAATTCCTGTAATTTCAGCGATTCAACCACCCGTCTGCTCAGGTCCGCTTCGGACGAGGCACGGGCGTATCAAAGCCTCTAATTCCTTATGGAAAAATCCAGACGATCGTTTCTTAAAAAAACGGCTCTTACGACGGCCGGACTGACCCTCGGCGGGGTCGGGATGTCCGCCAAAAGTTACGCTAAAATCATCGGCTCCAACGAACGGCTGCAGGTAGCCATTGCCGGATTAGGTCGGCGGTTAGGAGCCTATTTTGAACCCATTGGCAAGAAAGACAGTAATGTCGAGCTGGTGTACCTCTGCGATGTAATGCAGAAGCAGCGGGAGTCGGCTCTCAAGCAGTTTGCCAAACACATCGATTACCAACCTAAGCTAGAAAATGACATTCGCAAGGTCATTGCCGACAAGGATGTCGATGTACTCATCAATGCTACGCCCGATCACTGGCATGCTCCGGGTACCTGGCTGGCGGTACAGGCGGGCAAGCACGTGTATGTGGAGAAGCCTTGCAGCCACAACCCCCGGGAAGGCGAGATTCTGGTGGCCATTCAGAAAAAATACGGGAAGGTGATTCAGATGGGAAATCAGCAACGTTCATCACCGGAAACCATCGATATTATCCATCAAATTCATAATGGAGCCATCGGTACGCCTTATAAAGCCGTGGCTTTTTACGTGGCTACCCGGGGCGAAGTACCGGTGCCGAAAAAGGCTCCTATACCCACGGGGCTGGACTGGGATTTGTTTCAGGGTCCTGCTCCCCGTCGCGAATACACGCACGATACCTGGGATTACAACTGGCACTGGTACGGCTGGACTTACGGCACGGCCGAAAGCGGCAACAACGCCACGCACGAGCTGGACGTCGCCCGTTGGGCCTTGCAGGTAGATTATCCTGAATACGTGAATGTGGAAGCAGCGAAACGCCATTTTCCCAACGATGGCTGGGAGATGTACGATACCATGGAAGCGTCGTTCCGTTTTCCGGGCAACAAAATCATCCAATGGGACGGGAAAAGCCGATCGGGTTACAAAACCTACGGCACCGACCGCGGTACCGTAATCTACGGCTCGACGGGTACGGTATACGTTGATCGGGATGGGTACAAGCTCTTCAGCCGGGAAGGCAAGCTGGTGAAAGACAGCAAGGCCAAAGGTTCCGAAGCGGGCACGGCACTGGGCGGCGGTGGTGATATGACGACTGGCCACATGGTTAATTTTTTCGAAGCCATTCGGGGGAAAGCCAAACAAAATTCACCCATCGATGAAGGAGCCAAAAGTGTACTGCTCTGCCATCTAGCGAACATTTCTTCCCGCATTAATAAATCCTTCGAAGTCGATACCAAAAACGGTCATATTCGGGATAAAGAAGCCATGAAGCTCTGGAGCCGCACGTACGAAAAAGGCTGGGAACCACCCGTTTAAATTTTTGCGAGCTAAGTACGAAAAAAGCAGCCCTACAAAGAGCTGCTTTTTTTGATGCTGGAAATTACGCACTATTTATGGCTTTGAGCGTAGCATCATTCGGTACGCATGCTTCCGTAACTCTGGTTAAAAATATCCCCGCCCCACATTCGAGTAGGTTACTTTCCATTTCCCCTTGTTACGGTTAAGATACAGGTATTTGTAGCCGTCTTTTAGTGGAAAGTAAGCACAGTCATTAGTCATTTGAATCCTAATGAGCTCACCGGGTTGTGCTTTAATAGAAAAGCTTTGGGCCATTCCGGTGGTCAGGTCACTACTCAAATGTCCGGTAATGGCTACCCGGTTTCCCACGGTAATCGATACGGAGTCATTGAAAAACATCTCGAACGTCAAAACCCGTGAGGAATCGCGGTGAAAAGGCTCGGAGGCCTTCTGGTTGTCCACCTCTTCGCTGACGGTCTTGCACGTCACTTCATTCTCTTTTTTGCAGCCGAGCATGCCCAGGAGAAAGGCACTCAAAACAAGAAGCGGAATACAAAGGAGTCTCATTGCAGATACGTTTGCTCTAAGACCCTTTGTCCGGCCTAAGCGTTGGAAGAGCAAAAAAAAATGGGCAGTCGAACCACCTGTTCGCTACTGAGGCAACTCAAACGGATTGATTTTCTGGGAAGGAACGGAAATCGTTTTCAGAAACGCTTCCAGTTGAAGCTGCTCCGTTTGGGTGAGATGGAGTTTCCGGAGCAGGGGTGAGGTGACAGGCCGCAGTCGTTCGTCTACGACTACCCTTCGCTGAATGGGCGAGGGGTTGCCCAGGTTGTAGTATTCAATAACATCCCGGAGCGTCGGGAAATTGCCGTGGTGCATCCAGGGGCCGGTACGAGCCACTTCCCGCAGCGAAGGCGTACGAAATTTGCCGACGTCCTGAGGATCACCCGTCTGGAGATACTTTCCAAAGTCCTGCTGTGAAGAGCCGTACAGGGTTTGCCCGTCGTTGTGAAACTGATTGTCTGAAAATAAAGGTGAGTTGTGGCAGTTGATACAGCGGGCTTTCGTGCGAAATAAATGCAAGCCCATCACTTCATCGTCGTTCAGCAGCCGGGCATTTCCCTGAACAAAACGATCAAAACGGCTCGGCGGACTGACAACCGTTCGTTCAAACGTGGCAATGGCCTGCTGAATGCGTTTGACCGTCACTTCTTCCGTACCAAAGGCGGCGGCGAAATGCGGCCGGTACCCTTTTACCTTGCGAATATTTCGCTGCATGGTTTTCAGATTCTGAGCCATTTCCAGCGGATCCTGCACCGGGAAGTTCACCTGTTCTTCCAGACTCGCCGCCCGCCCATCCCAGAATAGCCGCTGGTAATGGCCCGTATTGAGAATGGTCATGGCGTTTCGTTTGCCGTTCTGGCGATTGTGACCGAACGATAAATGCCGGCCATCGCCCCAGCCCAGCTCCGGATCGTGGCAGGAGGCACAGGCAATTTGTTTGGATTGCGAAAGTCGCGGATCAAAAAAGAGCAATTTTCCCAACTTCGCTTTCGCTTCCGAATACGGGTTGGAAGCCGGATGGCTAACCTTGCCCAGCACCCCGATTTCCTGAAACGTACCTACGACGGAAGAATCAATCTCCGGTTTAGGCCAGCGGGAAACATCTCCACTGCTGTACAAGTGCCGAAGTTCATCCACCGAATACTCGTGCTGGAAGGCCGTAAGTCCGATGAAAAAGGCTACGGAAAGCAAAAAGAAAAATCGCATAGGCAGTCTACTGAACTTCCCGAAAACCCATGAAAAGCCTTCGGGAAGTAATAAAGAATCGCTACGGTTAAATGCAGTACGAGGCTACTTAATTGAGACTTAATGCGTCCACGCTGATTTTGTAGGTACGCGAGACTTTTGCCGCACCGCCAATGGTCGTTTCGTTGAAATGCACCACCAGATCCATCACTTTGGTTTGGGTATCATACGTACCCTCTCCGCTAATACCAATTTTGAACGGAGCACCGTCTTTACGCGAAATGGTCACGTCCTGATTCAGTACTTTGACTTTACCCTTCGTGGCACCAACGGCATCCGGAAAAAATTGCAGGACTTTTTCAGCGTTAATTTTTGCTTCCTTGATGTTGTTGGTACCAATCTGAGTCGCGTACAGCGTAACCATTCCAAAAAGATTAACGCCGCTGTCTACTACGTTGGGGTTCGTGAAACCAATGTAGGTAGGATCACTAGCCGGAACCGTTGAAAAGTGGGAAGCAATCCGGTTGGTCCATTTTCTTGCGGTCGAATCGTAGCGATACACGTAGGGCTGGTAATACTGATCGGTTTTATGGAAGACCGAAACGACATCTTTCGAAGCCTGCTCCTCAGCTGGTTTTTCGGGTTCGATGGAATTATCCTTGGAACAACTGTGCAACCCTAAAAGGCCGGCCATCAGTAAGGGAAGTAAGCGAAACAACTTCATGGTGTATGTAGGATTTGTAGTAAGGGATTGAAATGAACGAATTAATACCCCGGATTTTGGGAAATGAGCGGGTTGACCAGCACCGTTCGGGCGGGTAGGGGAAGGATATAAAAGTGCGAGGGATACGGCAAACTACACCGTAGGCCCTGGCAGTCCTGTCGAAGTAGCGGCTGGTGGGTTCGTGAAAGGTCTAGCAGTAGGAAGCCTTCAAAACACAACTCTTTACGGCGTTCGAGCCAAATCAGCTTCAAGGCCGCCTCGGGATCGGTCCCCTGTAAGGGTATGGCCTCGGCATCGGCTCGCGTCCGGATGGTATTCAGATCCTGGTAGGCCTGGCTCAACTGGCCCAGGCGGGCGGACGCTTCAGCCCGGATCAGGTAGAGTTCGGACAAGCGGATGACTTTTACACCCGTTGCATTGGCTTCTCCCCGGGCGTACTTTTTACTGAAAGAATATTCGCTACCCGCAATGGTAAGGGTGTTGTACAAGTGGGCTTTGGCCCGCACGTCGGTGGGCGAGTACAGCTGCAATAAGTCGTTGGTGGCGGCCATTTGCAAATAGGTAGTAGAAACGCCCGCCGTGGTCGCATCGAAGTAACTGCCCAGGCTCGTACCCGTATAATTGGCCGGAACAGAGACTTCGAAAATGGCCTCGGATGTATTCTTCTGTGACCAGGATTCCACGTAATTCTGATTCGTATACAGGCGATAGGCCGCACTGGTAATGACGGCGTTGGCCTGGTTATACGCCTGCTGGTAATCGGCCTTGTGGAGGTACACCCGGGCCAGCAGGGCCCGCACTACCGAGGAGTTCATGTAGTTTTTCGTGCTACCCGAGCTCCAAATCGCCGTACTGTTTTCAAAAAGCACCAGCGATTGTTCCAAATCCGAGAGAATTGCTGCGTAACATTCCGCGACACTGGATCGGGGACGCTGCGATTCCGTCACTAAAATGGGTTTCAAATTCAGGATGATACCCGGATGCGACGCATCTGCTGTGTACGTATAAGGCTGGGCGTACAACTGGACCAGATCGAAATGAATCATTGCCCGCAGTGCCATTGCTTCGGCAACGAGCCGTGTTCGTGTACGTTCGGAGCCATTGGGTATCTGCGGAGCCCGGGTAATAATGTTATTCAGGTTGTTGAGAATTGAGTACAGCTGGGCGTAGGTACTGTTCATGCTCCCGGCGTCGGGATCGGCCGTAAAGTTGTACACATCGCCCAGGATCTGCCGGTTCGTTGCCGAATACTTGAGATTGCCCCCTGCCAGATCGGGATAAAACGTCCGGTTTCCGTTCAGGTAATTACTTTCAAACAGCGAACGATAGGCTCCGCTCAGGGCTACCGTAGCGGACTCAATGTCCTGAAAGGTTTCTTCCAGTGAAATTTTATTTTGAGGCTCTTTATCAAGCAAAGCCTGACAACTGCCCAATACCGCCAGCAAGCCCAGGACTCCCAGTTTTCGCACGAGGCGTTTGTATGATAGTATGAAAGAAAACATGATGCGTTTACAAACTAAGATTTAGACCTAGACTGAGCGTACGGGCTTCGGGAAAGGCAAAGCGGGTTTCTCGTACGCCATTACGTCCCGCGGGACTTTTGTCTTTGTACCAGTACGCAACGTTGGTGATATTGAGGAAGGCGGAGACACCCTGCATCCGAAGTCGTTTGCTCAAGGCGGAAGCCAGACTGTAATGGAGCGTAACGTTGGAAAGCTTCAGGTGCGTCAGATCCTGTAGGTACCGGGAGGAGTTGGTTACCAATCCTTTTTCAATCAACAACTTCGAGACGGGTGCTACATCCCCGGGTTTCTGCCAGCGATCCAGCAGATTGACACTCATGTTGGAATGCCGTAGATTCCTTCCATCACCTATAAATTGCGTAGCTCCATCCGATTTTCGCCCAGGTTATACAGGATATTGAGCGTCAGAGAAAATTGCTTGTAGCTCAAATCGTTCACCCAGCCCCCCTGAGCTTTGGGCAGGCGATCGCCCAGCACGAAGTAACTCGAACGGGGATAGGTGCGAATGGTGGTTCGGTCCACGACAGAGCCATCGGGGGCATAGAATTGCTCATTACCCGTCTCCGGGTTCACGCCCGCCCAGCGGATCCCCCAGATCGCCGTGGTACTGTAGCCTTCCCGAATGGCGGCGTTGGCTTCGCTCGTAGTAGAGGCCGGGTCGCTATATACGGAAGTAAAACCCTGATTGTACTGCAAAATCCGGTTGCGGTTAAAACCCGTCGTCAGCGTCGAACGCCATTTAAAGTGCTTGCTCTGAATGAAGTGCGTTTGCAGCGTGAGATCAAAGCCCTGATTACGCATCTTAGCGGTATTGTAGGAAATGCTACCATAACCCGTTTCCAGCGGAACTTCTACGTTGGAAATCAGGTCGTGGATCGTATTCTGATAATATTCCGCTGTAATTGAAAGGCGGTCAAACAGCGTAAGATCCAGTCCCAGGTTGAGTTTCAGGTTTTTTTCCCAGCTTAAATTGGGGTTGGGAGCGGAAGAAGTTTCCGGTACAGCGGCTACGTAGCCGTTATAGTTGCCGTAACTGAAATTGTACAGACCCCGGGCGGCATACGAGCCAATGCGGGAATTGCCCGTTGAGCCGTAGCTGGTTCGAAGTTTCAGAAAGGTAAACGCCGGATGATTTTGTAAAAACGGCTCTTTGCTGATAATCCAGCTTAGGCCGACGGCGGAATTAAGGGCCAGGTTGAAATCACTGCCAAACATGGACGACTGATCGGCCCGGATACTGCTGGTAAGCAGGTACTTTTTCTTAAAATCGTACGTAGCCTGAGCGTAATACGAAACAGTTGCGTTTTCCTGTTTGGAAGAAGAAGCGGACTGGCGGGTAGCCTGACTGATTTCCCGAATGCGATCGTAGGTAAAGTTCGTGCCCGATCCGGCTAGTAACACGGTTCGCTGGTCCTGAGCCTCCAGCCCCGCAATCACCTGCACGGAATGGTTCTGTTGGAAGGTTTTGGCATACGTACCCTGCAGATAGCCCAGCCAGCCCAGGGTCTGCCGGTCGAAAATCTGCAACTGTCCGCCTTTGGTACTGCCCGTCGCGTTTTTGGCTGAATCGTAGCTTACATCCTTACTCTGCGAAAAGTTAGTCCCGATGGTTCCCGAAATCGTAAGGTTCGGGGTAACCGCGTAGTGCAGGTTGGCATTGCCATTAAAAGCCAGAGCATCAGTAAACGCTTCGTTTTGAGCTAGTACGGCTAACGGATTGGGTACGCCCAGCAAGGTCGTAAAGTTCCCTTCCGCATCGTAAGGCGATAGATTAGGGGGTAGGTACGCGTTGTTTTTAAAGTTATCGAGTCCGCTCTTTTTGATAATCGTCGGCGATAATGTTACCCCGAGTTTAAGTTTCCGATTCAGGATACTATTTACTTTCAAACTCAAATTGAGCTGTTGCAAATCATTCTTCAGTGCACTGGCCTGCTGGTAACGATAGCCCGTTGAAAAGCGGTAGGTGGTGCCTTCCTTACCTCCCGATACATCCGCATTGATCGCCGTGTAGGAAGCATTCCGAGTGGTAAGGCCCAGCCAGTCGGTATCAATCGTAGAGCTACCGGCCTGGTCGGCGGCCTGCGATTCCGTGAAACCACTGTTGAGCAAGGCTTCCCGTTTGAGCGTGAAATATTCCGGACCACTCAACAGCTTCATGCGGTTGATGAACGTTGACACGCCCCGGGAGACGGAGACGTGGGCCGCTGTCCGGCCCGCCGAGCCCGCCTTGGTGGTAATGATGATGACTCCGTTGGCCGCATTAGCTCCGTAAATAGCCGTCGCCGAAGCATCCTTGAGAATGGAAATGGAAGCAATATCCTGCGGGTTAATGCCCGCGATGGGGTTAATCAGCGTTTCACCGGAGAAGATTTGAGCGGCATCGCCGCGTTCCTGCTCCATGATGGGGATACCATCGATGACAAAGAGCGGTTGCGTAGAGGTCGTTCGCGTACCACCAACGGGTGTAAGCGTACCCTGACCGCGAATGTTAATTTTCACGGGAGTACCCAGTTGCGTTGTCGGCTCCACGTACACGCCAGCGGCGAGTCCTTCCAGCATTTTATCGAAGCTCTCAATGGGCCGGTACGGCTGCAATTCTTTCGCGTTGATCTGCGAAATACTACCGATTACTTCCTCTTTGGGTGTCCCGTTGGTATAAGCATTGGTGATGACCAACTCATTCATTTGTCGGGATTCCGGCTCCATTTCCACATCCAGCGTGGCCGATGAGCCCAGGGGCGGAGAAAGGATCGGCTTCATGCCCACCATCCGAAACTCCAGCCGGGCCTGGCTTAGGTCTGTTGCCGAAACCGTACCCGTGTAGTAACCTTCTGCATCCGTAACGGCCAACACCCGTCCCGTAGACGAACGTACCGAAACCCCCGGTAAGGGCGTTTTTTCAGAACGATCTATGACGCGGCCGCTTACGCGTCGCTGGGCTTGCGTACGTACCAGAATGCGGTTGCCCTTTTGCAGAAAAGCCAAATTGCTGAGGCTGGCGAGGTCCCGTAAAATAACCGGTAACGGGCCCGAGCTGTTGAAATCAAATCGGCGTTTGAGTGGAATGTCCTGGGCGTCGTAGTGAAACTGAACGCCCGCCTGTTTTTCGATTTCTGAAAAAATAGTAGTCAGGCTGGCTTGCTGGAGTCGTAGGGTAAGCTGCTGGGCTCCCGCCTGATTCCATATGCCAAAACTAATCCAAAGGGCTACAAGCAGCCCAGGTACCCGTGTAATCATTGCTCCGCTCTTAAATAAATCGTACGCTGATGGATGCTATAAGTCAGGTGTTTAGAGAAGCAAATAGTTTCAAGGACCTGGCGAACGTCTTCCCGATGGAAGGTGCCCGTATACTGCCAGGGTTGGGTGGGGTGTTGGAGAATCAGTTGGTAGCCGTAGGTTCGCTCCAGGGCTTCTGCAATGGTTTTGAAATCAGCATTTTTGAAAACCAGGTAGCCGTCCTTCCAGCCGCTGACGGCCAGAGAATCGAAGCTGTTTTTTCTGAGCTCATGTCGGGTCCGCTGATACACGGCCTGCTGACCCGGTACAAGTTGAAGCTGTTGATGAAGCGTATCTTCTAGTTGTACTTTCCCTTTGAGTAAAGCCACAGAAATCTCCGCCTTTTCCGGATAGGCTGACACATTAAATTCAGTTCCGAGTACCCGGGTTGTTAAGCCGTCGGTACGTACCAGAAAGGGTTTCTGGGCATCATGGTGGATGGAAAAGTAGGCTTCTCCCTCAAGTCGAATTTCGCGGATGTCTGAAACAAAAGCCTTAGGGTAATGAATGGTACTGGCGGCGTTCAGAATCACCGTACTGCCGTCCGATAGTGTAAGTTTGGTCTTCTTGCCATTTGGGGTTGAATAATGAACCCATTCCTCAACCGGTGCTTCCGTACGGGATGTACGGTTTGCGTACCAAAAACCCGCTCCTAGACTCAATACCAGCAAAATCGAAGCAGCGATGAGCCAGGGTTTTCGTTTGGGCAGCCCTATCACGGGAGCTTCATCGATGTAGGCTTGTAAGCGATCTTTTTCCTGTTCAAGTTCCAGAGAAGGAAGTCGTACGGTCAGTAGATCAAGCAGGCTTTCGGCCGCTACGACTTCATCGAGCTTCTCCGGGTGCGTGCGTATCCAATGCTCCCAGAAGGCAACGGCCTCCGGGTCGGTTTTCAGATAGTAAGCCAGAAAGGATTCGTCGGCGGCAAAGTCTTCGGCCTGGTAATGATCCATGGTTGACTGCGTTTGAAAACCAGTGCAGGAAAGCAGTCATTTTTACCGGAAAATGTTGAACAATTTTCAAAATACGAAGTATGGTCTGTCTGACAGAACCTTAGTTGCGTAAATTTTCTAGAAAAGAAAAGAGCAAGCCTTACCGTACCAGAAAGAAAAGGAGTAGGCTCATCAGAACCTGTACGTGTTTGCGAAGCGTTTTCAGGGCTTCGGATATCTGATTGTATACGGTGCGGGGCTGCACCTGTAGCTGCTCGGCAATCGACTCGTAGCTGAGTTGTTCGTAGAACCGAAGGCGGATCATTTCCCGCTGGCCGGGGGTAAGTTTGGTTAGCAGCTGCTGCATGCGAAGGCGGTTGCCCTCGTCGGTTTGCTGGTCCATGAGCACCTCTTCGTAGGAGCGTTCGCTGGGCTGAGGCGTCGTCACCTGAAGCGAATCGAAAGAAAACGACTGTTCTTTCAACAGTTTTCGCTTGAGATAGGTAAATAGATAGGACTTGATCTGCGTGACTTCCGGCAAGTGAAATCGGCGGTCCCACAATTCACAAAATAATTCGTGAATGGCATCTTTCACGAGTTCGCGGTCCGTACTGACCCGGCAACCGAACGTATACAAGGCCTGGTAATAAGACTCGTAGAGGCTTAGAAAAGCGGCTCGGTCGCCTCTTCGGAGTTGATTCCAGTAGGTATGTTCAGTCGTGTCAGCCATTGAATGGCCGCAAAAGTAGTGAAATTATTTATAATCATTATAAATAGAAAAGCAGATCTGCCCGGATCCGGGAAGATTCTCTAGTGAGAAGCGGCTCTTTTACGTGGCCGCCGAGCTAAATAGGGGCAGGATTAGTAAAATAAAGGTTATTTAATTTGGACTAAATACAAATAGCGTTCTAGTTTTGTAGCGGTTGAGAAAACAGAAACACGTTTCCTGACGCACGATCCCATTTTCTAAGGCCCGGTTCAAACCCATCTCAAATTTCTTTGTACAACCAATGTCCCTGTTTCGAAAAGTTAACAACTGGCTCCATTTGTGGTTAGGACTCATTTCCGGTGTCATTGTCTTCATTGTCTGCATCACCGGATGTATCTGGGTGTTTAACGATGAAATTACCGCCCTGCTGGAACCCAACAGTCGCATTGAAAAACAGAACAAACCCGTTCTCAAACCCTCGGAACTCAAGCAAATCGCCTCAAACGTGTTTCCGGGTAAACGCGTCGTGTACGCCATTTACCGCATGGGTCGGGCTGCCGAAGTTTCGCTGGGCGAAGGACGTCGGGGTGATCACACCGTCAGTTTGAATCCCTATACGGGCGAAGTACTGGGCAAGAAGGTGCTCGAAAAAGATGGAACGGACTTCTTCCGCTTCATTCTCAACGGTCACCGGGCGTTGTGGCTGCCGTATCCCATTGGTCGGCCCATTGTTAATTACGGTACCCTCGTGTTTGTGGTGTTGCTGATCACGGGACTGATCTGGTGGTATCCCAAGAAATGGAATAAAAGTACGGTAGATAAGAGCTTCAAAATTAAGTGGGGAGCTTCGTTCAAACGCCTTAACCTTGATCTGCACAACGTACTCGGCTTTTACTCGTTACTATTTTTACTGGCCATTGCCATGACGGGTATGGTATACGGCATTGAATGGTACAGTAAAGGCTTGTACTGGGTTACTTCGGGAGGCGATCATCTGCCGCCTTTTGCCCGGAATAGCTCAGATACGTTACAAGCCCAGAAATTCTACACCGTGGATCAGGCGATGGACAAGGCCTGGAATACGGTCATCAGCCGTCATCCCGAAGCGGAAGGATTTTTCTACAGCTATCCAAGTCCTAAAGACGCTAAAGCTCCGATTTCCATCACCATTTACCCGAGCCGTACGCATTTCTACGATAATCAGGGGTACGCCTTCGATCAACATACACTCAAGGAATTTCCGAAAGATAAAATCTATGGCAAGCCCTTTGCTGAAGCTTCCACCGGGGCTCAAATCCGCCGTATGAACTATGATATTCACGTGGGAAGTGTACTGGGCTTTCCGGGAAAAGTACTAGCCTTCCTGGCCAGTTTAATTGGAGCTTCCCTGCCGGTTACGGGTTTTCTGGTCTGGTGGAACCGCAAAGGTTTTGGTAAAGGGAAGGGTAAAAAGAAGGGAAATGCCACGCGTACGACTCGCCCTACGAATGTTACGCCTGCTGCTCGCCCAACCTTTAAACCCGTCATGAACAGTAACCGACACTCACTTCCAGAAAACAGCTAGGTAGTTATAGCAAAAGCCCCTCCGGTGATTGAAAACGGAGGGGCTTTTGCGTTTACCAACGCTCAAAATGTCAAACCTTTAACCCTGAGACGCTAAAGCATCCAACGCCTTACACCAGCGTAGCCAGTGACTGATTGTTGAAACCGCTCAACTCCTCGAGACGTCCTTCGCGAACTTTTTTCACCCAGGCGGGATCTGAAAGCAGTGAACGACCAATGGCCACCAGATCAAAGTCTCCGCGATCCATCCGGCGAAGGAGTTCATCGATCGAACTGGCCTGAGAACTTTGACCCTGGAAGGCACCCATAAAGTCACTGTTCAGCCGATGGAACCTACCGTGATCGTGGCTTTACCCGACACCTTCTTCGCCCATCCGGCAAAATTAAGATCCGAACCTTCGAATTCAGCTTCCCAGAAACGGCGTTGGGAGCAGTGGAAGATATCCACGCCGGCGTCAGCCAACGGATTCAGCCAAGCTTCGAGTTCCTGCGGCGTTTTAGCCAGCTGAACCGTGAAATCTTGCTGCTTCCACTGCGATAATCGCAAAATGATGGCGAAATCATCGCCTACGGCCGCCCGCATCGCTTTCACGACTTCCACACCAAAGCGGCTCCGTTCGGCCAGGGTTTTTCCACCAAAAGCGTCGGTACGGGTGTTGAGACCTTCCCAGAAAAACTGATCGACCAGATAGCCGTGGGCCCCGTGAATTTCGAGTGAATCAAAACCCAGGCGTTTGGCATCCGCAGCAGCTTTGGCAAAAGCGGCGATGGTATCGGCAATGTCCGTATCGGTCATGGCGACCCCACCCGTCTGACCCGGCATGACGTAGCCCGAAGGGCCTTCGAAGGGTTGCGAGGGCAACCAACCCGACTGGCTGGGTTGCATCACGCCCATGTGCCACAGCTGAGGAGCCATGGCTCCGCCGGCCTGATGTACGCTATCAATAACTTTCTTCCAGCCAGCAAGGGCCTGATCACCGTAAAAATGAGGAATGTTAGGCTCGTTGGAAGAAGCGGGACGATCAATGACCGTACCTTCCGAAAGAATAAGACCAACTTCTCCTTCAGCTCGGCGGCGGTAATAAGCTGTGACGTCATCCGTCGGTACACCCTGGGGTGAAAAGGCCCGGGTCATGGGAGCCATGACAATACGGTTCCGCAGGTGTAAGGATTTAAGATCGAAAGGGCGAAAAAGAGCCTCTACCTTTTCAAGGTCTGCAAGGGTTTTCATGGGAATGTACGGTTAAATAGCCGACTAATCTATAATTGCATTCGTTAGATGAGCCCTAGGCTTTAAGGAAAACCTAGGGGGCTAATGAATACGCAAAACGCGAAGCATAGGTTCCTGAAAGCAAGTATGGGTAATTTAATTAGCTAGTGACAAATTTGTCACCATACACAAAAAGGTATGTACGACGTAAAAATTCCCGGCCATACACCTGCGGTACGGCGGTTACACTGGAAATTATTGGAGGTAAATGGAAGCCAGCGATTATTCTTTGTCTCAGTAAAGGACTCCGGCGACCCCAGCGAGCTACAGCGGATGGTACCACGGCCAGTCGCTGGGTAGTCAATCAGCAACTCAAGGAGCTGGAAGGTCACGGTATCATTACCAAGAAAATTTATCCTGTACTGCCTCCCAAAGTTGAATACTTTCTAACCGAGTTTGGGGAGTCCTTACTACCCATTACCCAGACAATCGAAGCGTGGGGTCTCCCCTATGAGCAGGCGTATGAGGAAATTCTGGAAGGAAAAAATGCTCCATGCCCGGAAGACGCCGCTTCAGAATCGTAATTCTAAAATGAGTTGATGTTTACACCGAATCTGGTTCTCCCAAATCGGTTGTGGGTAGGCTTCGAGAAAATAATTGTAGCGGACGTCGACGAGATCAAAGCCCACTCGCTGATAGAGAGCGAATTGATTAATGCTGGAATTGCCAGTTTTAATGAGTACCCGAGGGGAGCCTTGCTGGCGGGCTACTTCTATTAAGTGGAGCAGCAACGTCTTACCCCATCCCTGACCCTGGTAGGATGGAGCAATGGCCAGGTTTATGATTTCGGCTTCCTGCTCCTGAACTTGTAATAACCCCACGCCTTGGGTTTGTCCCTCAAGTTTCAGTAGATAAACCTGACTCAATGGCAAGTACTCCCTAATTAATTGAGGGTTTTCATCGGCTAACAAAAGCAGATCCATGGGTAAAGGCTCATGGGGCTGGAGGGGAGTAATCGAGTAGGGCACACGTTTAAGATTAAAAAATAACCAAAACCCAAAGGTACACACGGCAAGCTTCGTCTGTACGCAGCGTGTGACTCACCTACGCATAGCTAGGCTTGATGACCTACGCTTGCTCCCCTGGTAAAAGCGGACTATTTCTGATCCTGCCGTTTTATTTAATGGTTTTCTGAACTTAGTTCAGTAGTTACTCGTTTTACTACTACACTAGCAAATTTCCAAACGAGAAAAGGGACTAGTAGTACATTGCCTTTAAGGGCCTATTTCGTTCTTACACTGCTTCGGCTTGGGTTAGCAACCTGACTCGCTTCGGTTAATCCAAGACCTTTATCTCCCTTCATGGATACTGGTGTACTGGTTCAAAGGATTCAGCACCGTTACCTCTTACGATCTATTTAATGTACCTAACCTCCGCTTAAACTTTGCATGCGGATGAATTACCTGATTTACTAAGACATCAGATCCCTTTCATCGAAAGGTTAGGCTAATGCTATCCTTATGCAAAACCAGTTAAAATTTACCAATACGAATCGTTCGCAATTTTTTGCTACCGTTCGTCAACGCGTGGATACTTACTTTAAAGACAACGGAATTTCACCTCATGCCAATTCAGCCATGTGGTGGAAAGCGATTTTCTTTCTGGGCGGGTTTTTCCTGCTGTATGGACTCCTGCTTTCCAACCAGTTTAACGTCTGGGTGATGCTGAGCTTTGCAGTGGGGCTGGGAATGTTTGCGGCTTTTATCGGTTTTAATATTTCACATGATGCTTTGCACGGTGCTTTTTCTTCCAAAAGTTGGGTAAACCGGATCTTAGGGGCCAGTTTTTATCTGGTCGGAGCAAATCCGTACGTATGGAAGATTACGCATAATATTGTCCATCACACCTATACCAACATTCCCGGCCACGATGAGGATATTGAAATTGCTCCCGGTCTGATCCGAGTGGATACGGACGAGCCCGTACGGCCCTGGCAACGGTATCAGCACTGGTATGCATTTGCTTTGTACTCACTGGCGTCTTTGTCCTGGGTGTTTCGGAAAGATTATATCAAGTTTTTCAAAAAGCAGATTGGTCACCATGAAAACCAGTCACACCCGAAACGCGAATACGTCAAGCTGTTTGCTGCCAAGCTGGCGTACTATTTCCTGTTCCTGATTTTACCCTATCTGGTTCTTGAGCTGAGCTGGTGGCAAATTGGTATTGGCTTTCTGGTTATGCATCTGGTTGAAGGAATCGTGCTGGGCTTAGTCTTTCAGTTAGCCCACGTTGTGGAAGGTACATCCTTCCCCGTTCCTTCAGACAAAGGAGCGATTGAAGAGGCCTGGGCCATTCACCAGTTACGCACCACGGCGAATTTTGCTCCGCGTTCGGCGGTGGCTGCCTTTTTCTGCGGTGGCCTGAACCGTCAGATTGAACACCATTTGTTCCCGAAAGTATGTCACATTCATTATCCGGCTCTTACTCATCTGGTTAAGCAAACGGCCGCAGATTTTGACCTGCCGTATCTGGAAAATCGAAGCTTCTTTTCGGCTTTGCACTCCCATTACCGTTTACTAAAACTACTAGGGCGTCCGGCCTGATCCCGTACCAGCGGAAGCCTGACCCTGCCGTAGGGATTTTTTGCTCACCTATAAATGAAAAACCATGTTACAAATCGCCCAGTCCGTAGGTTGTGTTGTTGCTTATCTGCTTGTAAAGATGGATTGGAATAGTCTTCGCGAGCGTACATTCCGACCCGTACTCATTCCGGATCGCATCCGGATGAGCTGGAATAAATAGCAGCTATAGTCGCGTAATGTCCCGGTTCGTGCAGGAGTAACCTCTTGTACGGACCGGGATTATTTTTTGCCCGAAAACCAGAACGCCGTAGCTGGGCATAGGCCAATAAAAAGCCCACGTGGCGTTTTTTTACTACCTTGCTTTTTTTTGAGTTCAATCGTGTTCCAGGGCGGGTATGGAAGAAACCCACAGAAGGGATGAGTAGAAAAATTTTAGTTACCGCCGATCAGATTGCTACATCGAGCACAGGTTTGTATCATTTTGCCTTCGAACTGATTAAACAGCTTCAGGTACATCAGACCGACGAGCTGGATTTACAATACCTGATCCCCCGGTCATTTACGAAAATAAAGCCCTTTGGGGAGGCCCATTACCGAACCCGGGGTGTGCTTACGAATTTGCGGTGGAAGAGTATTCCGGAGTTTGATCTGATACATTTTACGCAGCAAAATCCGACGCTGCTCAAGCCCCATAAAATCATTGGTCGGAAAATCCTGACCATTCATGATTTAAATTATCGCTACGAATATCCCGTTGATTCGGCTCCTTACCGGCATTTTCAGGCTCAAACTCGCCGGTACCTGGATCAGGTGGATGCCATTACCACCATTTCTCAGTACGCGGCCCGTGATATTGCCGAACACCTGCAGTACCCACTTGATCAGATTCGGGTCATTTATAATGGCGTAAACGTATCGACTATCCCGGCGGAAGAGCTGGCACGGCACCAGCCCGGTTTCCGGCCTGAACGCCCTTTTTTATTCACCGTCGGGACGGTCATGGCGAAGAAAAACTTCCATGTTTTGCCAGCCATGCTGGCTAATCTGGACTACGACCTGATCATAGCCGGTCGAATCGACGACCATAGTCTGGAGTACTACAAACTGATCAAACGGGAGTGTGAACGCTTTGGGATTGCCCCCGGACGCGTGCATCTGCTGGGCGAAACGTCAGAGATTGATAAACACTGGTACTACCAGCACTGCAGTGCTTTTGTGTTTCCTTCAATTGCTGAGGGCTTTGGACTGCCGGTTCTCGAAGCCTTTAGCTACGAAAAGCCCACGTTTTTATCCACGCATACGGCCTTGCCAGAAGTAGGCGGGGAAGCGGCGTACTACTTTGACAGTTTTCACCCCGATCGCATGAGTGAAGTAGTGAAGCAGGGACTAACCGATTTTCCGTATTCGAATAAAATTCAACTGGCTCGGGATCGGGTGACTGAATTTTCCTGGGAGAAAGCTGCTCAGGCGTATCTGGCGTTGTATAAGGAGATACTTCGGTAATGATTCGCCGGGAGGCTGATTAGATGGCCCGGCGAATCCACACACTCAGATAGTAGCCCCAGATCAAGGCCAGGATTACAATCACCGCGTAGGTGATAATCCACGCCCAGTTCCAGGAGGACATCTTTTCAAATAGTTTTTTCATTCGTACATGCAGCGTAACAAACGTAGCGACAGACGCGACATTCGACCCCGCAATATAAGCCCCGCTTTTTAATGCGAAAGGCCAAAAATTGATTTCTTGGGGCTTTTTCTGCGATTTCACTGCTTTTAAACGAGATACGTAAGGCCTTTTATTACCCGGGAAAACGACCCGAACAGTCGTCAATAACCTGAGGTTTTAGATTAATACTGGTACTAAATCTCGTAAAATCAGTCGCTTACTTATCAAAAGAAAGCTTTAGCGATTTAAAGATTAGGTTTGTAATAAAAAAGCTAGCTATTTGGTGGCGTAAACACTTTACGTTCGGGGCCCTAGCGGTTTAATAAAGGGTGCCGCGAAACTTTGGTTATAGTAAACCCTAACTGGTCTCTGGTTAGGGTTTATCATTAGGAAAAGTGTGTAGAAAATAGAAGTAGTAAACCAAAAAAAACTCCCCCATGAAGCACGAGAGAGTTTTGTGTTCAACCTTCAACCTATCTACTTCAAAAGTACAGTCTACAGCCCTTAAACAGCAGTTTATTCTACGAATCGCAGGCTTTTTGCTTCCAATCGTACCTTCTGCTCGTTAAGCGTTTGGAGGGCATTACGAGTGGCCAGGGGCGGCACGGTTGTAACGGGATTATTCCCCCTTTACAACGTCTAAATTCAGGTCTATTTCCCCGGTTACTTCCCGGTTTAAAACTATTCCGTTACTTTGTTATAAAGGTTGGTAAAGAAACCTTTTGATGCCTATGAAAGCGTTTCGTTTATGGGGTGGATTACTTCTTTTGCTGGGACTCCTATACGGCGTTCAATACGTCTATCATCGCTGGCAACGGCCCTGGGCTTACGACTCGGCAACGCCCCGGCTGGTAGGGCACTGGTTCGGACCGTTTAAAGATCCCGATGGCGTTCCAAAAACACTTGAGCTGGAAATTTTTGAACCAGAAGTGGACTGGTTGTATCGGCGACGCCATCGGAAAAATGATCAAAATTTTAAAGGACTGGCCCGGGTAAAAAGCCGACTGGGTATGGAACAATACCGAGTTGAAGGGGTCATCCGGAATACAAAGCAGCAGACCCTGAACCGTATTACCTTTTTATTTCAGGACGAACAAACCCGGCTGCGTAATAATTTTAATCTGATGACTGCAGAGGAAGGCGGTAACTGGGAATCTGAAGCCCTGACCCTGACGCTTACGTTCCGGTATATCACCGAACGTGGAAGTGCCTTCTCCAGCAGCAATGATCTTCGTTATACAACGACGGTTCCGGTCCGTCTGAAACGGATGAACCCGTAACCCTGAAGTAATATTGAGCGGAAAAAATAGGCTTGGCTCTGTTGAATCCTGCAAATTGTCGTACTTTCGCGGCTCAATTGGTGCCCAGTGGATCACTCATTGGGCTTAAAAGGGAATCCGGTGTAACTCCGGAGCAGTACCCGCTGCTGTAAGTTCCGAACGAGTCTAGTGTTTTGAGTTTAGAGTGCAAAACAACTCTAAACCCCAAACTCAAAACTCCCAACGTTTCTCAACGATACAAACCACTGTGCTTTCAAGCATGGGAAGGGGTTGAGAAAGGAACGAGCCAGAAGACCTGCCATTGAAATCATACCAACGTGCTTTCGGGAAGAAAAGCAGGAGGCTAGCCTAATCGGTGAGGAGACGCTTGCGTCATCCTCTAGCTTTGTTTTCCCGTAAGCAATAGAATCCATCCGGGAAAACGACATGATTCATCCTTTACTGCTCGATTCGTTCGTACTGGGCATTCAGCACTCCTTCGAACCCGACCACCTGGCGGCTGTTTCCGTCCTGACCAGTGAAAAAAAGAAAGGTCAGCTGTGGCGGGTAGCCTGGCGGTCTTCGCACTGGGCGTTAGGGCACGCTTTTTCACTCATTCTCTTTGCCTGCCTGATCTTACTGCTTAAATCCCAGCTATCTCTGGAAGTTGCCTCCTGGGTTGAATACGTGGTAGGGCCATTAATGATCTATCTGGGCATTGTTGCCATTCGTAGAAACTTCAAAAATGACCTGGTACGCCCAACGGATGCATCCAACGCGGCAGCTACGCCATTAAACCGCTCCTTCGGCGTGGGAATGATTCACGGACTGGCGGGTACCGGAGGGGCCTGTACAGTTGCCCTTACGCTGGCAGCTAAAGACGCTTCTACCGCTGTCTGGATCATCATCATTCAAAGCCTGAGTATTCTGCTGGCTATGACTGTCTATGGTTGCGTTTTTGCCTTTTCACTACAAAAAGTAGCCCAGCGAACGGAACGTGTGCTTCGCTGGATGAATTATGTCATTGGCTTTTTTTCGATTGCAGTGGGCATCCTCACGCTAATTGACTCATTCTAGGTTATTGCTTTCGTATTCGTTTACTCTCTATTACTCATTCATGTTTTCTTCCCCCCAGAAAAAAGCCCTTTGGGCCAGTATGCTTTTATTGCCTGGACTGGCTTACGCTCAAACACCAGCGGATTCGGTGTACGCCCTTCAACCCATCGTGGTGACGGCGACCCGCTCGGAGGCTACTTTAGCCGAGGTGCCCCGCAGTTTACGCGTGATTACCCGTCAGGACATCGCTTTAACTCCCGCCAACGATTTGACGGATATTGCCAAGAAAACCGCTGGCGTACACGTCATTCAGTATCCGAACCTTTCTTCGGGTATCGGAATTCGCGGCTTTCGGCCCCAGTTTTCGGGATTGAATCAACGCACGCTCTTACTGATTGATGGCCGCCCGGCGGGGGCTACTAACCTTTCGACGATCTCTCTCAATGGCGTTGAACGCATTGAGGTACTGAAAGGCCCCGCCTCAGCTTTGTACGGATCGCAGGCCATGGGCGGCGTGATTAACGTCATCACCCGCCGATCCCAGGGAACGCCTCAGGGATCCGCGTATGTGGAGTACGGTAGTTTCAAAACCCTGCAGGCCGGTCTGCAAACGGGTGGCAATCTAACCAAACAGCTGGATTACGATTTGTCCTTTGCCTACTTTCAGCGGGCCAATGATTATAAAATCGGGAAGAATAACTGGTTACGCAATGCCTTCGATTTTCGCAATGCGGTCAAACATTACGCTAACCAACCGGATGTGGAGGTCGATGACCGTACTGGCGATGGTCAAACCCGACCGTATACGCAGCTGAGTTACTATACCGGAGCCTTGCGACTGGGCTATCAACTGAGTTCGAAATGGAGGCTGGACGTTCGCGGCGAAACCTTTCAGGCCCGGAATGTACAGTCGCCCGGCGATATTGCTTACGGCATCACGGAATCCAGCAGTAAGGACGTCGAGCGGGCCTCGGGTGAAGTCGCTTTGTCGGGGAATCTGGGGGCCCATCAGCCGAGTCTGAAAGTGTTCACCGCGGATGAATCGAACACGAATTATACCCTCAATGCTTCCGGCAAACCGGTGGTTCCGTACCGTTCCAATCGTACCGCCAACGCCTGGACGGGCGTACAGGTCAAGGATGTATGGACTTTGGGGCAGCATTCCCTGGTCGTAGGCTACGATTACCTGAAGGCTTCGACCAAAGGCCGTCGCTGGGCAGACTTAACCACGGAACGGGCTCCTACGCAGCCGAATTACGCGTTGATTTCTTCGGCCTTTTACGCTCAGGCCAATTTGAAATGGGGCAAATTGACGCTTCAACCCGGTCTGCGATTTGATCAGATTACCTTTGATGTACAGACCACGCCCTTGTTGACGACCTACCAGCCGGGTAAAAAGACGAACCCGTTTCTGAGTCCCAGTGTAGCCGCCGGGTACGAGATTCTGGAAAATTTACGGATAAAAGCCAGCGTAGGACGAGCCTTCGTTACGCCGGATGCCTACAACGTAGCCGGATACTCCGAAGCTCGTACGACGGCTGGAAAAATTGCGGTGACGAGCGGTAATCCCGATTTGAAGAATGAAAGCAGCTGGAGTCAGGAAGTAGGGATTTCCTTCGAAAAAAGTGGCTTCTACGCCAATGCCACCTATTTTGCTACGCAGGTGAAAGACCGGATTGCCCGACTGGTGACGGCGGTGAACGAACCTGTGGGGAATGGTGATGTCATTGTTTCGCGGACCCGTTTTGTGAATGCTGCCGATTCCGATATGAACGGTCTGGAAGCCGAAGCAGGGTATGGGAAGGAAGGCATCTGGAAGGTATACGCCACTCTGACGTCCATGTTTGAAGCCAAAGAAGTCATTGTAGGTACCGATGATTCACGTACCAGCCGTGACATTGCTAACGTAGCCCGGAATCTGGTTTCTTATGGGGCGGAGTATAGTCCGATCAACAATGTTCGTCTGCGACTGACCGGACGTTACGTAGGCTCCCGCAAGGACATTGACTATACCGATGCCGCCAATCCGGAGATCACGTACGCTCCCTTCATGGTACTCGATGCCGTAGCCGTGTATTCGTTCCAGCAGAAACATCGACTGACCCTGTCCGTTTCGAACCTGACAGACGAAAATTACTACGAAAAACGGGGGTATAACTTACCGGGCCGTATGGTTTCATTACGGTACACGCTGGCGTTCTAAGCAACGGTAAAACCTTGATTACTATAAATCCCTCAACCGGTAGCTAACGGGTTGAGGGATTTTTGTTGAACCATTAATAACTTTAGGAGCAAGGCCTGTCGAGCCCTTCTGCCCAGGTGGCCGGCTCTTATGTTTTAATGAAATCTTATGTATAGCCTCCAGCGATGCCTGTTTTAACGTATCAGAAAGGAATGTTGTTCTAAAACGTTTTATGGTTCAGTAGGCAGATCAGATTGCTGAAATAAAGAGATACTTTTTAGGGATTAAGCTGGATTAGCAATCTAGGCCGGCGACTCGTTATTAACAGGGGAAGGCATTTCCGACTAGTTTTGTTGAATTCCCGTTTATTTCTCTGGCGTAAAGAAGACTGACAGTGAAAAAATGCCTGAAAACCTATAGTACAGTTAATGCACTCTCTCAGAATCAGTATAATCGTTACGAACCAACCTAAGCGTCTAGCCTCGTGATCTTCAGTTTTACCGCTACCCCCGACTTTGATTTCATGACGTACTTTGCCCGCCATATTCAGGCAACGGTACAGAACGGCTTATTAATCATTCCGGATAATCTGGGGCAGGGGTCAATCCGGAAATTAGCCTTCGGGGCCGACTTTAAAATTACCATTCACCAGTATTTGCTAAAGGAAGATTTAGTCATCCACCGGAATACCTCCGGCCAGGGGAATGACTTGATTACGGTCTTTTTTTACAACAACGAGCAGGCATTGGAAATCGCTTATAATGAGGATACTCAGGTACTGTTTTCGCAGCGGGACGAATCAGCGATCCAGGTGACGTCCAATGATCTTAGCTCAACGATCCGCTTTCCGGCCCATCAGCAGATTCATTACGTAGTCATGGCCATTACGCCGCCTCGTTTGCATGGATTATTAGCCGTCAGCGAGCCCAACCCGGTACTACAAACCATTACGGGCAGCGGCAATTCTTTTTTGTTTTTCGAACGTATGACCGCTGAGACCAAGTTACTACTGAAGAATATGGCCGCGGTGGACATGCAGGATCACCTCAGTAACTTTTACGTACAGATCAAAGCACAGGAATTGCTGTATCAGGTGTTCCATACTTTGTCATTACGCGAGAACGCCACCTACCAAACCATCAATAGCGTGGATGCGGAAAGACTCCTGCAGATCCGCTATGAGATTATCAATGATTTGAGTGTACCGCCCGTCATTCGTGACCTGGCTCAGGGGGCGGCCATGAGCGAAACCAAGCTAAAACAGCTTTTCAAGCAAACCTTTGGTACAACCATTTACAATTATTACCAGCAAGCCCGGATGGAAGAGGCGGCCTTTCTGCTCAAACAGGGCAGACATTCCGTAGGCGAGGTGGGATACAGGCTGGGTTTTTCCAATTTGAGCCACTTCAGTCGGCTGTTTGAAAAGCATTACGGCCTCAATCCAAAGCGATACTCATATTCCTGAATCAAACTATCCCAGATAATCGGGTGGAAACAGGTGCTGCCCGTGTTTCCCGGCAATACCCTGTAGCTTTTTTAACGTAGCTGCATCGAGTACGGGTGGCGGGAGAAACTGCCCCGTTGCTACGGGTTGACCCACCTCTTCGAAGAATAACTCCAGACCGGCCGGTACTACCGTGCAAAGCAAATGGGCCGTCTGCTGGGTCTTATTTTTGAAGCCGTGCACCACGCCGCCTTTGGGAATGCTAATGAACGATCCTTGCGTAGCTACGTGCGTACCAAACTCGGATTTGAATTCTACTTCGCCCGCTACTACATAAAAGGATTCCTCAAAGTCTGCATGGGCGTGTGGTCCGGGGCCACCACCCGGAGGGATCAGCATATCAATCGTAGCAAAAGCTCCGCCCGTGTCTTTCCCGGTAACCAGGATTCGATAGTTGTTACCCGCTACGGAAATGCTGTTTCCTGCTTCAGGGGTAATGGTCAATGGTTTGATGTGATTTTCCATACCAACGGTTTTAAGTACCCCACAAAGCTCAGGCGATTTTAGGATGGAAAATATCCCGATAGGACGGTAAATTAGTCGAATCCGACAAACTCGATTTAACACCTTCCATTCATTCCAACTAAACGTACCCAAGTCATCAGGCAGCGATGCAGCTCTGTCGCATTCGACTGTTTTTCCGGCTTTTCGTGCTATTTATAATTCTGAAATTCCGACACCTTTGCTGTATACTTAGTCAAACATACAGCAATGAAAAGAGTACGGTTATCTTTTGCCAAAGGCGAACTGCGGTTGAAAAGCACGTAGTCATGGCCCGCATGCGACGGGGCAGAGTTCAGTTTTATGTCGTCCCTGAGAAATAGTCCTACTGCTTACTCATAGCTAGTAACTTAACTAAAACCAGGGTTACCAGGTGAACACTTCGCTCACCCGTGATCCGGAGCAAAAAGACGAACCTCAGTTTCCTGAATGTGATCAAATGAAACCATCATGAAAAAAGTAATCTACAATCAATTTGGTGATGAACGTGTGCTTGAATTGGTAGAGCAGGCCGTACCAGCTATCCAGAACGATCAGCTACTAATCCGGGTAAAAGCGGTTTCGATAAATCCGCTGGACTGGAAGGTCTACGGGGGAGAAATGAAATTGATGTCAGGCTCCCGGTTTCCTAAATCGTTGGGCATTGATTTCTCGGGAATGGTCGAACAAGCGGGTAGCCAAGTAACACGGTTTAAAGAAGGAGATGCGGTCATGGGTTTGCTGGACGCATTCAAAGGCGGAGCGTTAGCCGAGTACGTAGTCGTTACAGAGAAGGATATTACCAGAAAACCGGCTTTGGTCTCATTTGAGCAAGCCGCCGCTTTGCCCGTAACCGGATTATCCGCTCTGCAAATCATGGATCAGCTAGCCGCAGTAAGGCCAGAACAAGACGTATTAATCAACGGTGCCAGCGGTGGAATCGGCGTGTTTGCTGTACAGATTGCCAAAAAACGCGGAGCCCACGTCACGGCCGTGGTAAGCACCGATGCGGTTACCGCAGCCACCCAATGGGGAGCGGATACGGTCATCGACTATACAAAACAACCGATCAACCAGCTCACGCAACGCTTCGATGTGCTGATTGATTTATCTACCAAGTTATCCTTGGGTGAGGCCAAGCCATTGATGAAACCGCGATCGGTCTTGGTCAGTACACTTCCTTCGCCTGTGACGCTTTTATCCTCGTTCGTGACTAATCTCTTCTCCGGGAAAAAGCATAAAATTCTGATTTTGAAACCGACGGTGGAACGGCTTACGACCTTGACGAATCTTGCCGGAGCGGGATTACAGATTGAAGTGGCTAACACATATACCCTGAGCAATGTTAGGGAAGCGTATGCGGAAGCCCGTCACCGGAAGCGTATCGGGAAGTCGGTTATTGTGCTGGACTGATCTTTCACCCAGCCATTGAGTCGTTAGGGTAGCTGATACAAAAAAGAGACAAGAAATGATCAATCACATACCAGCTCTGAAAAATGAAAGCAGTGACGGAGGTAACAATTCTTTGAATAAAAAACAAGTCCGGGTCCATCCATAGTCTATCTTACCGTAAGGGTGTCTTTCTGGGTCTTTCCGTGAGAATCGGTTAATTCCAGTACAAACGAGCCCTGTGGTAGGATGAGTGATTGTTCCGCCGGATTCCGGAGTTCAATCTGATCCAAAGGCACACTGTTCGATTCACCAGGATAATAAGCTTTAATCAAACAGGGAAAAGCAACCTGAAACCGAAATTTTTTCAGGCTGACTTCCTGCCAGGAGCCGTTTCGGAGTAGCCAGCGGGGCCTTCCCCGCACAAACGGCGTGCGGGGATGCATTACCTGAAGATCCGTTAGCTCACGTTCCCCATCCAGCCGGATCGGATGACCCTGTTTATTAAGTAGAATCGCTGAGTAAGTCAGCTGGCCAGGATTATAATAGGCAGATTCACAAATCGGCTCGTGGTGCTCGGTGAGTTCCTGCTGGTCAATGGTCAGGGGATCTAGTCCCGATAAAGCTTTTAGCTCGCCTGCCATGGCCTTTCCCCAGCCGGGATACGGGCCTTCCACTACATGACTGAACCCGCAGTGAATGAGGATTTTGGCGGTAGCGTCTTTCTGCAAAATCCGGTAAATGTGCTGGGCCTGTCCTTTTTCACGAACCGTACCGCTACTATCCGCTTCGTAACCAAATACCCGAAAACCCAGACTCAGGGCCTTACGGATCAGGTTGCCAAATTGCGGCTCTCGCGAGTAATAGCCGTCTTCCACCAGCGGCCATTTGCGAAGATTGAGGAGGGAGTCTTCGGCCAGCGTTTCCAGGCCCAGGTACCGAAAACCCTGGGCATACAAACCCTCCAGTAACGATTCCGTGAAGACCCGGTGTAAGGGCTGATGATGAGCCTCATTGATGATGACGAGCCTTTTTCCCTGACTTTGTTTTAAAATGTACGGGGCAGCGGGTGTAAAAACCGTGTTGGGAGGGAGGGGAATTTTCGCTTCCTCAGAAGAAGAATCAGCCCTGAGAGCCTGGTCAAAGGCAGCCAGCGACTTCCTGTACTCACCAATAAAGGAATAATTCCAGGCGGCCATGTAATAACTCATTTCAGAGCGATCGCGAAGCGTAGCCTGAATCTGCTGACCATTTACATAGCTGTTTTCTGACTGAGCCTGTACCAGGGGAAGGGTAAACACACCAATGAACAGTGAGGTCCAGATGTAACGCGTATAGTGCATAGACGGAAAGAGTTAAAGGTTGTGCCGTCTAAGGTAAAAAAAACAACTAAAATAATAGTTAATAAACTTAAAAATTAGTTATCGTGGGTGTGAATTGGCGATATTAAAAGCACAGGACAATGTCAGGTTGTTTGCAGACTAAGTAAACCCACTCAACGTAATGCTTCTTTAGCCAAAAAGACTTATCAATTATATACAATATAGTCTATATATTAAATAGATTACTATTTTTGTCGTCTTAATGCCCGACAGACTGACAGCCATACCCGCATCCGAACACACGCTGCTGACCGCTTTAGCTCAAAGCGATGCAGCGGCGTTTACGGAAATTTATGATCGGTACTGGCAATTGTTGCTGGAAACGGCCTATCAGCGGCTGGGTGATCAAGACCAGGCCATGGATGTCGTACAGGACGTTTTTGTTAAACTATGGGATCAGCGGGAAACGCTGGATATTCAGCATCTGCGAGCGTACCTCCAGACCGCCGTTCGTTACCGGGTATATAATCTCATTGCTCTTCAGAAGGTAAACGATACCTACTTTAAATACCTGTCGCTGCTGGATCAATCGTCCGGTGCGGCCGATTACTTCGTGTTGTATACGGAGCTGGAGCAGCAGTTCAAACAGATTCTGGAACAAATGCCCGAGAAAAGACGGGAAGTTTTCGACTTACGTCACGTAGAGGGGCTCTCGACGAAAGAAATTGCGGCTCAACTGAATATTACACAGAAGACTGTTCAAAATCAGCTTATTAAGGCCCTGGATTCCATCCGGGAGATTTTGACTGCCCTGCTGATTCTGCTCATCAACGGGCCACATTAAGGCCTGTTCGCCCACCAGAACTAATTTTTTTTCACAAGAGCGTAGGACATTTCAAGTTGATATTGACTAGTTAGTATATAGACTAATAGATTAATGAATGCAAAGTCTTTTACTACCCTGATCAAACGATTGCTGGCAGGCCATGCTACACCCGAAGAAAAGCAATTTCTGGAGCAGTACGACGCGTTATTCGACGACCCGTCGTTACCCCGACTTCCGTCTCCGGTTAATGAAGTCTTAGGGAAAGAGCTATTCAGTCGCATTCAGACGACGATTCAGAACGATCCGAAGCTCAAACGCCTGCGTCAAAGACGAACCTTCCTTCGCGTAGCCAGCGTGATCGCAATCATAGGAGCAGTCGGGATGGCTTATCTCTACCGGGATACGCTCCTGGGTTTCGTAAATCCGATTGCCTATACGGAGCTACGCGTGAAGTCTGGACAAATCGCCGAAGTTACGCTTGCCGATGGTACGCACGTCACGCTGAATGCGGGCAGTATGCTGCGTTATCCCAGTCAATTCAAAGGAACTACCCGTCAGGTTGAACTGCAAGGGGAAGGTTTTTTTAACGTGGTTAGCAACCCGAAACAACCCTTTCAGGTACAGACTTCAAAACTGAACATACGGGTAGTAGGAACCCAGTTTAATGTTCGGTCCTATCCGCAGGATGCGGAGCAGCAGGTAGCGGTTACGAAAGGGAAAGTGCAGGTGAGTGATCCGCAAAAAACACTCATCCGGGGATTCTGCTCACGGCTCAGCAAAAAGTAACCTACGCCTTATCTACCGGAGTCCTGCGAAAAGGAACCGTAGAAGGGAATGAGGAAACCGACTGGATGGAGGGAATACTGAACTTCAAAAACAAGCCCTTTCGCGAAGTAGCCGCCGCGTTGGAACGCCGGTTCGCCATTGAAATCAGACTGGATCCGAGGCTGGAAGACTGTAGCATTTACGCAAAAATCGGTACTGAGCCCGTGGAAAGTACCCTGAAAGCCCTCACGTACCTGATCGGGGCAGAACTTCAAAAATCGGGTACCCGCTATTCGATTACCGGGTCGGGCTGCCCTTCCAGTTAATCTACCATCCTTCATGCGAGCACCCCCTGAAAAACCTCCCCGCTGAGCGAGTGGGGAAGTACCCCTCAAACCGACCAGATTATGCCTGGCCTATCGCTCAGTTGCCTTCACAAACACTCCTTCCTTTTAATGAATAACCTATGAAATCTGTATCGTTTTCCCAACGATCCTATGGTATAGCCTTGCCTATGACGCTGATTTTGCTGCTGGTCATGGAAATGGCCCGTGCCCTTACATTTCCAAATCCAGCTCTGGGGCAGGGGTTTATGGATCAGAACATAAGTATAACGGCCCGTAACCAATCCCTGGCCTCGGTGCTGGATCAGCTTTCTACCCAGACCCGGGTGAAATTTATGTTTGGGTCCGATATCGTCCGAAAGGCCAGTACGGTTTCCATTCAGGCGAAAGAGCAACCGCTTAAATCCGTACTCAAGAGGATTCTGGATCCTAATCAGCTGCAGTATGAACGGGAAGGAAACTATATCCTGATTAAACCGAAGCCCAGACCAGTGGTGCCTGCTCTACCGGCCCCGGCAGAAACGAAGTCCGTTTCCGTTTCAGAAAGTTCTGAACGCATCATTCGGGGAACCGTAACGGATGAAAAAGGCGAGGGCTTACCCGGCGTAAATGTGACGGTAAAAAACACGCAACGGGGCGTTACGACGGATGTTACGGGTACTTTTCAGATCAATGCATCGGAACAGGATGTTCTTGTCTTTTCATTCGTCGGTTATAAAACGCAGGAAGTACCCATCCGCAACCAGACCAGTCTGCAAATGACGCTGCAACCCGATCCGAGTGTATTGGATGAAGTAGTCGTAGTTGGCTACGGAGTTCAGAAGCGGAATAGCCTGACGAACGCAGTCTCGCAGATTACGGGCGAGGAAGTAACCCGAAGACCCGTCTCCAACCTCCAGCAGTCCTTTCAGGGATTGATGCCGGGGGTGACCGTCAGTGATCTGGGCGGTTCGCCGGGCAAATCCAACGCTACGATCCGGGTCAGGGGCATTACGACTTTCAACATCAATAGCAGTAGTACGAGTGGGTTTGACCTCGTGAAGAACGACGCCCTAATCATCGTGGATGGCATCGAACAGCAATTAAGTGACATCAATCCTGATGATATTGAAACGGTTTCGATCCTGAAAGACGCGGCCTCTACGGCTATTTACGGCTCCCGGGCCACGAATGGGGTAGTGCTGATTACTACCAAACGAGCGAAAAATAATCAGGTACAGGTGGATTATCACGGTTATTACGCCATTCAGAAAGCCATCAACGTACCTCAGATGATGGGTCTGGAAGACTACATGCGACTTCAGGTCGCTGCGTATACCAACGCGGGGTCAACGCTTCCTGCCCGTTTTACCGAGGAGTCCATTCAGGCGTACGTCAACGCGACGGATCGGGAAAAGTACCCGCTCGCTAATAACTGGTTCCATACGCTGCTACGACCAGCACCCCAGCAAAATCACAGTCTATCCGTGGCCGGAGGAAATGATGTTTTACGAACCCGACTCAGCATTCGGTATCAGGATCAGCAGGGGGTGATTAAAAACTTTGACAATCAGATTGGTGAAATTCGCCTCAACTCGGATTATACCGTTTCTCCTAAAATCCGGATCAGTGCGGATGTCAACTATCGGTATAGTAGCAATCAAAGTCCAACGACGAATGCAGCGGCTCCCCTCAATAATTTTTTTCACGGTAGTTTATGGGCCGTTCCGAAGTACGCGGATGGAACGTATGGCTTAAGCTCACAGGGCAATAACCCGCTGATGTTTATTGAAATCGGGGGGCAGTCCCGGCAAAAAACCGATTACCTGGCGGGATACGTGAAAGGGGAATGGGATATTCTGGAAGGCTTGACCTTTTCCACCCAAATCGCGGGCCGGGGCCTTTTTACCCAGCAGAAAAACTTTACCAACGCCTACACGAATACCGATAAGCTGAATAACGTGACCAAAACCGTTGCCAATAATAGTCTGACGGAAGTAAGAAACAACCTGCGGGAGTACACGCTGAATAGTCTACTGACGTATGACAAAAGCCTTGGAAACCACAATTTCAAAGCTTTAGTCGGTTATTCACAGATTGGTAATACGCAGACTTTCCTTTCGGCGTACCGGGAGAGTTTCTACAACAATGATATTGGGTCGATCGGGCAGGGAGCTAATGACGGTACGCGTTCCAACGATGGCCGCGATGCCGTGTATGGGCTTCGTTCCTATTTTGGCCGGATCAACTACGACTATAACCATAAGTACCTCTTCGAAGTAAACGGACGTTACGACGGATCATCGAAATTCACCGGAGCCAGGCAGTATAGTTTCTTTCCTTCCTTTTCAGGGGGCTGGCGTATTTCGAAGGAAAACTTCTGGAATACGCTTTCACAGACCGTTAATGACTTGAAAGTGAGAGGCTCGTGGGGGATCACGGGCAATCAGTCGGTGGACCTCTATAGCTACTACGCGGCTCTTACGGCCAGTGGGTATACGTTTGGCGGACTGCCCGTGCAGGGATATCGGCAAACCGTACTGGCCAACTCGGATTTGGGCTGGGAATCCACCACGCAGCTGGATCTTGGGCTGGATGCTGCGTTCTTTCAACGGAAATTAAACGTTACCATCGATTACTACCGCAAGCGTACCAACGACATCCTGCTTAACCTTGATATTCCGGCAACCATTGGACTGACGGCTCCGGCTCAGAATGCGGGTTCCGTGGAAAACAAGGGCTGGGAGTTTAGTGCGAATTATCGGGGAGCTGCGAAAGCTCCTGGTCTTCACTACAACCTGGGAGCCAACTTCAGTATCAATGATAACCGGGTAACGGATCTGAAAGGTACGGGGCCGTACATTACGGGTTCCGACATTGATCCACGCTACATTATTAAAAAAGGACTACCCATCAACACGCTTTGGGGCTACAAAACCGACGGTTTATTCCAGAATGAACAGGAAATAGCGGCGTATAAAGCTACCTACGTAGCCAATACGAAGCCCGGGGATGTCAAGTACGTCGATCTCAATGGCGATGGCATCATCAACGCCAACGATATGACCAGCCTGGGTAACTCGTTTCCCCGGTACACCTTCGGTTTTAATACCGACTTCTCTTACCGCAATTTCGAACTGTCCATTCTCTTCCAGGGAGCGGCCAGCGTAAGTACCCGGCTGGCGGGGGCTCTGGCGGAAATGGGAAATCAGGAAGGCTTTACGCATACCATCTACACGAACAATTACTGGACGCCCGAAAATCCCAGTGCCCGTTTTCCACGTCCGGTCAAGTTTGATTTGCGTAACGTAGCAACCTCGGACCGCCTGGTGTTGGATGCCTCTTACCTGCGACTCAAGAATATACAGCTGGCGTATAGCTTACCCACGGCACTCGTCCGGAAAGCTTCGCTCAAAAGGGTTCGGGTATACATTTCAGCCACTAACCTCTTTACGCTTTCCAAACTGAATGAATGGAATCTGGACCCGGAAACGCCTTCGGGTCGGGCGATGTACTATCCGCAAACGGCTCTGTACACGACGGGAATAAACCTACAGTTCTAAGCATCACCTTTTGATCAAACTCAAGCAATGATACCAATAACAACTACAAAACGGATTCTAATCCTTTGGGTCACCCTGATGAGCCTAACGTTGCCTGCCTGCGATCGGGATTTGCTGGAAACGCTTCCCAATGATCGGCTCTCGGAAAGCTTATTCTGGCACACCGAAAACGATGCCAGACTAGCCGTCAATGCCCTGTATGCCGATCTGGATGGCGTCAATGTGTTAAGCTGGGATGCCCTGACGGATATTGCTCATACCAATCAGAACTTTGATATTCAGGCGTATATTGAGCTGGGTTCGTACGATGCGACCAGCTCCAGGATTTATACCGAATGGACCAATGCCTACAAAGGGATTCGGGCGGCGTCCTATTTTCTGGCTAATGTCGATAAAGTAACGACCACGAATACGGCATTGATGAACCAGTTGAAGGGAGAGGCTAAGGTGTTGCGGGCGTATCAGTACATCAAGCTGGCGGGTTTTTTCGGAGATGTGCCGCTGGTAACTACTCCAATCAGCATTGAAGAAGGCAGGAGCCTGACCCGAACGCCCGTTTCCCAGATCTGGGATTTCGTGGATCAGGAACTCAACGCAGCCGCTCCACTCTTACCCGTCACGTATGCGGCGTCGGATAAAGGCAGAGTAACCCGCGGGGCTGCCCTGGGACTGTTAGCCCGGGCCAATTTGCTCGCTGGACGGTATCAGAAAGCCGCCGATGCTGCCGATAAAGTTATCAAACTCGGGGTGTACGGCTTGTACGAATCCTACGAAAAGTTGTTCAGTTATGCCGCTGAGAATAACAAAGAAGTGCTGCTCGACCGGCAGTTTATCAAGGATACGTATCCAAACACCGTGTTTCAGACGCTGGCTCCCTATAGTCAGAAAAACGGGGGCAGTAGCTATGTGCCTACCAAGGCCCTTGCTGATTTATACGAAACTTCTTCGGGAACATTGATTACGACTGCGGGTAGCGGCTATAACCCCGCCCAGCCGTACCAGAATCGGGATAACCGCCTGAAGTTTTCCTTTTATCTGGAAGGGGATCAATTACCGAGCGGCACCGTTTTTAAACCGCAACCGAACAGTGGTACGTCTGATGCCGTGGGCAGTACGTACATTGCTTCGACTACGGGGTTCAATATCAGGAAGTACATCAACACTGAGGATTACGCGAACCCCACTAATTCCGGAATTAACATCATTCTTCTCCGATACGCTGAAATTTTATTAACCTACGCCGAAGCAAAAATTGAACTGAATCAATTGGATGCGGAGGTACTGACGGCCCTTAATACGGTTCGGAATGGGAGAAGTGACGTCAAACAACCGTCCATTACCAGTACATCCCAGGCGGAATTGCGGGAAATCGTTCGCCGGGAAAGAGCCGTGGAGCTGGCCTTTGAGGGGCAACGATTGTTTGACATCCGTCGCTGGAAAATCGCCGAGAAAGTCATTCCAGGTCCGGTCTATGGGATTACGTATACCAACCCAAATGGCGTTGTGAGTACCGTTCAGGTGGTGGCTGTCAATAAAGTTTTTGACCCTAATCGTCATTACCTGTGGCCCATTCCGCAGAAGGAAATAGATTTGAATCATTCATTAACGCAAAATCCAGGCTGGTAACATGAGTCGTATCAAACGCTTCGCTTTTATTCCCGGTATCCTTTGGGGACTTGTCATCGCCCTGACGGCAGTCGGTCAGAAATCCCCTTCGAAAACACCCAATGTCGTACTCTTCTTTATTGATGATTTGGGGTACGGCGATTTGTCCGTGACCGGAGCACTGGGCTACAAAACGCCGAACCTGGATCAGTTGGCGGCGGAAGGTACCCGCTTTACCAACTTTATGGCGGCACAGGCCGTGTGTAGTGCCTCCAGAGCGGCCTTACTCACGGGTTGTTACCCCAATCGGGTGGGCATTTCCGGAGCCTTGGGGCCTGAATCGCTCGTAGGTTTAAACCCCAAAGAAGAAACGATTGCCGAATTACTGAAGGCGAAAGGGTATGCCACCGGGATTTTTGGGAAGTGGCATCTGGGCAGCCGACCGGAGTTTCTACCCCTGCAACAGGGCTTCGACGAGTACTACGGCGTTCCGTACTCGCACGATATGTGGCCGCTGCATCCCTGGCAAAAACAGGCGAACTACCCCGCCTTGCACTGGATCGAGAATAATACACCGGGAAAGGAAATCAAAACGCTGGAGGAAGTAAGTGAACTCACCCCCACGATTACGGAAAAAGCGGTTGGGTTTATCAGGAAAAATAAAAACAAACCCTTCTTCCTGTACGTGCCGCACCCTCTGCCGCACGTACCGCTGGCCGCGTCCAGGCGATTCAAAGGGAAAAGTGAAAAAGGGATTTTTGGGGATGTATTGATGGAGCTGGACTGGTCAGTGGGCGAGATTCTCAAAGAACTGAAAAAACAGGGACTGGATCAGAATACTCTGGTCATTTTCACGAGTGATAACGGCCCCTGGCTGAACTACGGGGATCATGCCGGTTCCTCGGGCGGTTTTCGGGAGGGCAAAGGCACCTCTTTCGAAGGCGCCAACGCGAGCCGACGATCATGCGTTGGCCGGGGGTGATTCCCGCGGGCCGCGTTTCGAATAAATTGCTTTCTACCCTTGATATTTTGCCAACGCTTGTGAAACTAACGGGGGCAAAACTACCGGCGGAACGCATTGACGGTATTGAATTCGTTGATTTACTGAAGGGCGATGAGACGAAAACGCCACGACAGGAATTCCTGTATTATTACCGAAAAAATAACCTGGAAGCGGTGCGGAAGGATAACTGGAAATTAATTTTCGCTCATCCGGGCCGGAGCTATGAAGTGTCATTGCCGGGGAAAGACGGCCAACCCGGCCCTACCTCCGAAAACCACGAATTCCCCAAAGCACTTTACGATCTCACCCGGGATCCGGGCGAGCGGTATAATGTCCTGGAACAACACCCGGAAATCGTGGCAGAATTAGAGAAAATCGCGGAAAGAGCCCGGGAAGACCTGGGAGATGATTTACAAAAGAAAGAAGGCAAAAACCGGCGAGCCGTAGGAACGGTGAAGTAAGAGAAATGTATTGATCCGTTTGTTACTAGTGTAACAGGTATGTTTTTTGTCCCGATGAGGCAGGTGTTTTCTTGGGTACCTAGTACGTCCAGGAGTAGTACCAAGACTTGTCACCTGGCGTGACAATAGTTCTATTTCGTCCGTATGCATCCATGCGGGGCATCGCATGCCCCGCATGGATTGCATACGGACGTAAGCCGTTTATGAATAGGCTCGATTGGTTTTAACAATTAAAGACTATCAACCATCCACTCTTGTAGGCGAATGAAAGCCTCTCCCGCATAGAAGGCTCACCTGCTACCATCCCGCCAATGAAGGAGGACCAAACCCAGTTTAGGTGAATAACAAACCTCTTAAAGACGAAGCCTTTAGAAGGGAATCAGGTAAAGCTGAAAGGCCCCAGGGTGTGTCGAAATCAGTTTAAGGTTTCGCGGCCAGATTCTTCAGCAGCGAGCCAAGTTCTTTACTTTCCACCCGGGGAGCGTTCGGATACGTCAACTGCCCTTTTTTATCGAAAATCATGTAGCGGGGAATCGAAGCAATTTTCTGTTGTTGGATAAACGCGGAGCTAGCTGGATTGAGAGCCAGATAGCTATGCGTATACGTTTTCAAATCCTCCTGCTGGGCGGCTTTGTCCCATTTGCCCATGCTCTCATCCATGGATAAGTACAGGAAAGTAACCGGCTCATCTTTCAGGGCCTGACGTAATTCACGGGAGGCCGGCAGCGAGGCCCGGCAGGGAGCACACCAGCTGGCCCAGAAGTCCACATAAACTACCTTGCCTTTTTGCTGGGCGAGCAGGGTCGCCAGATCCGTTCGTTTGCCGGAAGCATTCTGAAGAAGTAGGCCCTTGGTGTTAATCCGGGCGGGATCAAACTCCAGGGCATATTCGCCGCGTACCCGGGTCAGGAGCAGCGAATCGGCGGCTACCTTCGTTAATTTGGTGTAATAGGTCAGAAACATATCGCGGGAGAAATCTTCCCGGATGGTGGCCAGTTGACGCGTCAGCAGCCAATCCCGTTCCCGAGCCGGAAAGAGTGGGGAAGTAGTGAGGTGATCGAATACCGCCCGGGAATCGACCAGCGTAGCACCGCCCGAAGAAATGTAACCCGCCCAGGGAATAATCCTGGATTCAACCACGGTTTCAAGCAAGGTTTGATAGTAGTAATCGTGCAGCCCCGCAATCGGAGCGGTGTATGTACGGAACCAGCCTTGCAGGGTTGAATCAGGCACCAGTCCCTGTTCAAAATCGATAATCCGGCGAATCTGTGCAATCTTGTGGGTATTGAATGTATAGAGCAGAGCGGGAATTTGCCGGTTTCGCTGCAGGGAGTCGTTCCGGCGTTCGGCGAGGACCATCTGTGTCTTCACGCGTTCGTACAATTCCCGCCGCAATTTCTGTTTGTATTGCCGCTTGATTGCTTCCTTTTTTTCAGACGGAATGGCCGTCCAGTTCGGATAGTCAGCCGTGATCCGCTTGCGGATCATAGGCGTGTAATTGAGGTACATACCCCAGGCCGAAAAGCCATCGGCTGAAGTATCATCCGCAAAAACGTCGGGATACGTTTCGCCCTTTTGGTTTTTAGCCAGAACACCCGTAGGCGTATACGTGAGGGTTAGGGTATCGCCTCGAAAAACGGGAAAATCAGTGTAGCTAAAGGGGTCAGTAAAATGCTTAAAAATGGCTCCCTGCGATTCCGGTACCAGGGTCATCTGCTGCGGACGGGTTCCCGCTTTTGCTTCATAAAATCGAAAGGAAGTGGAATCCTGCCAGTTAATCACAAATGAGTTCTGCATAGCTGGCCTTTTATCAACACGGAAGCTCGTATCGAAGCGATGAGCATTCGTAAACTGAATAACTGCGGGTTGAGCAGCGGCGGTACACGAAAGCAATACCAGCAAAGAAAGGATTCTCATGGTACAAATAGGGTTTAGAAGGTGTGTATTTTACTTGCCATGAAAACGTAAGCTATCCGCAGTTAGTATACGTTCATTCTTTTATAATTAATCTGTATTCTTACGAAAAAAAGCTACTGATTTATTTCAAACAAAGCAGGGATTACGATTGGTAAATACAGCTACGGTATTTGATTTTAATAGCTTTTATTCATCAGTTTTTGCCGAAAAATTACTTGATAAAGCTCCCTTTAATTAATAAAAATAATCTGCTCATTAGGCTGCTGCATCCGGACCTATGATTGAATTTCTGTAAAAATAAGCCGGAAGAAGCTTGCGTAAGAAATCTGCCATTGCAACCTTAGTCGATGTGTTTCCGTCCAAGCGGATCGAGCAATCTTTGTGTGTACCCGGTTCTAAGTCAGTTACCTGCGTTGGCTGTAATTCCTCTAGACTCCTGCTGTTTAAAGATGTTTTTCAGAAGGAACGCGAAGATGGAGTAATGGAGGGATCGGACTACAATCTGGTTTGTCCGGAAATGATAGAAGTAAAAAGAAGGTAAAGAATAATAAGCGTAAGGCATGGATTCAGAAAGCAAAAGCTTGTTCTAATAGAGGTCTTTTGAATAAAAGTAACCTCATTTTTAGAAATCCTGTATGTGTATGGTTGGCATAAATCAATTGAGTCAATTCAGCGAAATAGACCAAACAGAAGTGTAACTAGTACGAAAAAAGAGTGACCCCAAAGCGTCTGATGTATAGCAGTCACTTTGGGGTTACTTATCTGAGTATACGAATGTTAACCAGCAGGAATTATTTTATTAAATCCTTTTATCAATTAACCCTTCCTGTACTAACGCATCCCAAAAAGCTGGGGGGATGGTTTTGGTGGCCATTTCAATATTAGGTTTCACTTTATGCGGCTTGGTTGTACTTAAAGCTACACTGCTCACACCGGGCACGGTGAACCCGAAATTGAAACAGGCTTCGGCGGGTTTAATACCAAATTGTTCGCATACGGCCCAGAATTTTTCTCGCCATTCCAGCAGCTTTTGGCCTTCTGCCGTGTCAGCAGCTACCGGACGATAGTTGTAGTATTCACTGCCAATGAGAAAACCACCGTTGAACACGGCTGAGTTGATGACGACTACTCCTTTCTGGTGCAACTGCTCAATGAATTCAATCAGTGCCGCCGGATGATCGTGCAGGGTAAGGCTATTGGCAATCATCACCCAGTCCAGCTGTACATCTTTCGAAAGTCGTTCGATGATTCGCCACTGTTTGGCTCCTACGCCTACGCCCAGCACTTGTCCGGACGCTTTCAACTCGGCAAGAGCACGGTATGCGTCGAGAATATCCTGGTAGAGGCGTTCTTCTTCTTCCGGACTGGTGGCACGGGCCAGGTATTCATCGGGATCGTGTACGGAAGCCAGTTGGGAGCTGTACGAGCCCAGCAAGGCATTGCCCTGGTGAAAACATTCCAAAATACCTTCGTAGCTAATCCGCTGGACCGCATCATGGCTGAGCTCCTTCCAAACGCCGGGTTCAAATGTAGGCTCCGGCGTGGTAAGCGGCACCTGATACCAGCCCAGCTTGTTACTGATGAGCACGTCTTTCGGGTCAACCTTTAATTCTTCCAGACATTTCCCCAGGGATTCCAGGGCTAATCCCGCTCCGTATTTGCCTGCGGTGTCAAAAACGGCCTTGCCGGGTGAGTTTTCAACGCAGGCCTGTACAATGCTGAGCTTGGTTTCAAAAGGCGTTGCTTCATAAATGTTACCAAGGCAACTGGTTCCGAAAATGACGGGGGGAAGATCGATACCTGTTGAAGAAAGGGTTTGCATGAAAATTCGTTTAGGAAGCGAATACTAGACTGGAAAAGTAAAAATGGCCGGCGAAAAATGAAAACAAAACAGTAACGGCCGCTTAAACAATAGACTTTATCCGGATTGTTGGAACCTACAAAAGCGAAGGGAATAAGTGAAGAAATTGCTCTTTGCCTGTAGCCCCCTCAACCGCAGAAAGTTGTATCTACGGCTGAGGGGGTTAAGGTAGTTTCTTAATATCCAGGATTTTGAGTCAGGTTGGGGTTAATATCCCGTTCCGATTGCGGCACGGGCCATAATTCATTTCTGCCCGCTACAAAATTCCGTTTCTGGTACAAATAAAAGCCCTGACTATCGACCGGGAAAGCCGTATAGGTGGCTGGCGTATTGGTTAGTTTCATACCCGTAAACTGGCGATTGAGCTCCGCCGCTGCCGTTCCCCAGCGTTGAATATCAAAGTAATGCAGCCCTTCGAAGGCAAATTCTACTTTCCGTTCCCGGCGAATAATCGTTCGCAGGCTGGCGGGGTTGGTGGTGGTAACGGCGGGCATAGCTACCGAACTGCGTCCCCGGACCTGATTGATGGTGGCATTGAGCAGAGCCTGATCGATCGCCTCTCCGGCTTCCAGTTTTGATTCCAGATAGCTTAACAATACCTCCGGATACCGAATGAGCGGAAAGTTACCCCCGTAATTGGTCAGGCTTCCCGAAAACGACGGGTCCATGAACTTGTTGATGCAATAGCCACTCCAGTTGTAACGGGTAATGCGGTCGGGAGACGTAGAGGTGGGACTGGCTTCATAGGTAATCCCCTTGAACGTCGTACGGCCGGAAATCATGATGGTATAATCCAGACGTGGATCACGATTGGCGTAGGGGTCGCTGGACTTGTACAGTGGCGACTCTTCCACCGTTTTACCGTCCGTGCATTCATACGATTGAACCAGCTCGTTATAGGGAGAAAACTGATGCCATCCGCCGTAGGCTTCCGGGTAGAGGTATTGCAGCATGACGGTACTCAGAAAATCTTCCAGGTATTCGTGGGCAAACACGACTTCCTTGCTGTTTTCTCCCGTTTGTCGGAAGAGTTGGGCAAAGCCAGCCTGATCCACGCTGTAAACGCCACTATCGATGATCCGTTTGTAGGTGGCGACGGCATCGCTCCATTTCTTTTCGGCCATTTGCAGACGACCCAAAATGGCTAATGAGGCCCCGGACGTAATGCGGCCGCGTTCGCTGACCGGACGCGTGGAAGGAAGATTGGGGAAACTGCTTTTCAGTTCATTTTCAGCAAACGCCCATACTTCCGCTTTCGGGGTTCGCCTGATGCTGTTTGCCTCCGCGATGGTAAGCGTTTTAGTAGGCATGGGAACATCCCCGAAATACGTAGCCAGATTCAGGTACAAGTAAGCCCGAATCGTTTTTACTTCGGCTACCATCATGGCCTTGGTCGTCTCATTAATGGTAATGGTATTGACGCGATCCAGGAAATTATTACAGCGGGCAATGGTCACGTACGAATTGCTCCAGAAAGCACCCGTAAGCCAGTAGGTGGAGTTCAGGGTACCATTGGTTACGGCATCAGGGATGAGTTCTTTTTCAGAACCCAGGCCTGCCATCATATCGAGGTAGATCATGGACATGCCGCCAAAGAAATCTCCCGAAGCCCATCCCGAACCAAAATTATAACAGCCCACCAAGGCGAGGTTGGCATCTTTTTCGGTTTTCCAGAAGGTGGCATCCGAGATGGCATCCAGGGGTTGCTTATCGAAAAAATCGGACTTGCAGCTCGGTACAATTGTAGCCGTGAGAAGCGTTAGTAAACTGGTAACGATTCTTCGAGTAGTAGGGAAAAGTATATTTTTCATCGATGCTTGATCGTTTGTGCGTACTATAAGTTGAGATTAATGCCGAAGGTGTAGACCTTGGTAATGGGGTAGAACTGACTGCCATCGCCGCGATCGTTCGTCATTTCGGGGTCCAGCCTTTGTAGAACTTATTGAGCGAGATAAGATTCTCGCCGCTGAAATACAGACGTAGCCGGCTGATCTTCCATTTTTGCAGTACTTCCGCAGGGAGGCTATAACCTAGCTGTATATTTTTCAGGCGGGCAAAGCTACCATCCCGATTCCAGTAGGTAGAAGTTTGAATCGTTCCACTGCCCATTTGAAGGCTGGTCAGCTTGGGGTACTTTGCGTTGGGATCGGGGTTGTCCGTCGTCCAGCGATTTTCCACCTGCCAGCGTTGAATTTGTCCGCCATTATAAAACGCAAAGGCTGAGTACGAACCGATTTGCTTCTGATAACCCGCCAGTCCCTGAATCAACGCAGAGAAATCAAAGCCTTTATAATCAAGGGTTAGGTTCGCTCCGAACGTATATTTTGGAACGGTGTTGCCAATGATTTTTCGGTCATAGGTCGCATCGACCTTCCCATCGGGAACCCCGTTGGGACCGCTGATATCCTTGTAACGAACCAAGCCGGGCTGAGCGGCGTAGGGCTGGGCCGGGTATGTGCTGATGTCATCCGTATTCGTGAACAGGCCGTCCGCTTCATACCCGTATAAAATGCCAATGGGCTGTCCTACGAATAAGCCACTGCCGATGTTTTGCTGCAAGCCATCGGCTAAGCCGGTAATGCGGTTTTTGATGTAAGAGAAGTTAGGCGAAATGGCCCAGTTCACCCCGTTGCTTTTGCCTCGGTACGTCAGTTGAGCTTCAAAGCCCGTATTTTTTACGCTTCCTACGTTCACAGATGACGTACCTAAGCCCAGCGTAGAAGAGGTGGCAACGGTATAGAGAACCCCGGTCGTTTTCTTATCGAATACGTCGAGAACCATACTTAACTTCCCTTTCCACAATGTTACATCCAGCCCCAGGTTGGAAATCGCCGTTTCTTCCCAGGTAATGTCTCCGTTGCTAAGCCGGGTCGTCGCAGCTCCCGTAGCCATAGCCCCGCCGAAAGAGTAGTTCTGGCCTAAACTTACCAGGTTCTGGTACGGGTACGTGCCTACGTTCTGATTGCCCAGTATCCCCCAGGAAGCCCGCAGTTTCAGGTTGTCCAGCCAAGTAGCCGAGCGAAGAAAGGCTTCTTCGGAAATACGCCAGCCGGCAGAGAAGGAGGGGAACACGCCCCAGCGACCTTTGGCCGGAAAGCGGGAGGTGCCGTCGGCTCGCAGGTTGGCTTCCAGTAAATACCGATCTTTAAATGCGTAGTTAAGCCGCCCGAAAACCGATCGAATGCCCCAGGAAGAAGCCGAGCCCGAAACACTCATGCCCGTGGCCGAAGCCGCATTCAGCTCGTACAGCAGGGAAGTAGGAAAGTCTCGGCGGTAGCCCGAAATATAAGAATCATTGTATTCTTCCTGCGAGACACCCCCAAGAATGGTAAAGGAATGATCCTGAATGACTTTAGCGTAGGAAAGCAGCGATTGCAGCGTTACCTGCGTACCCTGTCCGGAGTAGACATTAAGGTTATTGGGACCAACGTATTTATTGGCATCGAACTGGAAATCAGAAGCATAGGTCTTGTTGTAACTGCTCCAGAAGTTATAGCCGACTTTACCGCTTAAATTTAGTCCAGGCAGAATGTTCCAGTTCATTTCGGCACCACCTAAAAAGTATTTATTGGTGCCTTTATAAAAGGAGTTACTGGATAACCAGGCTTCCGGGCTATAATTATCCTGGTAGCCGTAAGTGCCATCGGATTTGCGTCCGGCGTAGATGGGCCCCTGACGAACGGCCATGTTAATAATACTGTTCATGCCACCGCCGTTCGAGTTAGGCGAATGATTTTCGGATGTGTAGCCTTGCAGGCTCACTTTCAGCGTCAGCTTATCACTGAGCTGACTATCATTGTTGAAGAGGAAGTTGTAACGAGTGTATCCGTTTTTGGCCACAATGCCGTCCTGGGACAGGTAACTCGCGGAAAACAAATTGCGGCTCCGCTCCGTACCGCCCGCAAAATTCAGAGCGTGGGACATTTGAAAACCACTGCCCGAAGTCAGCAGGTTTTTGAAATGCGGCACGTTGGGATAGTTATCGGGGTCCGACTGGTTGCGGAACGTCTCAATTTGAGCGTCGGTGTAGGAGGGCGACTGACCCGCATTGACATTCGCTTCATTGCGGAGTTTGGCATATTCCCAGGAATCCACGAATTCGGGCAAAGCGGTGGGCTTTTGCCAGCCCAGGTAATTGTTATACGTTACCTGAAGTTTGCCACTCTGGCCCCGTTTGGTTTCAATGAGGATCACTCCATTGGCGGCCCGGCTTCCGTAAATGGAGGCAGAGGCCGCATCTTTAAGGACCGAAATACTCTTGATGTTGTTGGGATCGACGTCGTTGATGGAAGTGGCTAGCCCATCCACCAGAATCAGAGGTCCTCCACCGGCCCCGTAGGAACCAATGCCCCGGATGGTGATCCCGGCTCCATTATTGCCGGGCTGTCCCGATCCTTGGGAGACGACCGCTCCCGTTATCAAACCCGCCAGGGCCTGAGAAACCTGCGTGATGGGACGGTTCTCAATTTCTTTCGTTGAAATGCTGGAAACCGAGCCCGTTACGTTTACTTTTTTCTGCGTACCATATCCTACCACGACGACTTCGGTAAGGGCTTTGGTATCGGTTTGAAGCACAATCTCTACCGCCGTCTTACTGGAGTTAACTGCAACGCTCTGGCTGATGTAACCAACGGAAGAGATCAGTAAGGTCCCCGCATCCGTGGGAATGCTGAGCGAAAATTTCCCGTCAGCATCGGAAGTGGTACCGATGTTCGCGTTTTCCTGGAGGCGAATCGTAGCTCCCGGAACCGTCGTTCCTTTCTCATCCGTAAGCTTACCCGTGATACTGAAGGCGATGCTTTTTCCGGCGGGGAAGCCGCTGGGATTCGCGTTTTGGGAGTAAGGAAAGCAGGAATTCGATTGGATTCCGCCTTTGAAACGCCCGCAATCAGCAGGCATCCCATGAGCACCGCTCGCTGGACCATTCGCTGGTGAGGAGGTAGTAAAAATAGGTTTTTCATAAGATGTAATGAGCATGAAGACAATAAGATTCCGGCAGCTCCGGGACAGGAGCTGTTACTAGGTTTGAAAAGGGCTAAGGGAAAGCGTATGCTTCAGAAATAAGGAACGCGTACTGGCGATTCGGTACTAGACGTTTAGGACTAACCGTAAAAATGCAGTAGATGAAAGGCTATTGGGTGCCCACTTCAGCTATGAGGAAGCGGGCACCCGGCCATTCACTACTAGAGGTTTAAGGGTGAAATACTAAATCAATGAATTGTTTTGGGGTGAGCTATTCGGTAATTCAGTTGGCGGGCCATTGGGAAGCACACTTCAGGATACCTGAAGCATGCACATCCCGGCCACTCACTAAACCATGTTTTTAACGCTTATTGATATACGTTTTTAGTGATTAGAAATCTAGGATACCTAATCCGGTATTTTACTAGAGAGGTTAAGCAGGAACCAGGGTAAAGATGCGATTCATGGGTACCCATTTTTCGTTTTCAGCGGACCAGCTAAGCGGAAGTTGAAATTGCGACATGAGGGCTTCCCATTCCATTACTTTGGCATTGTTGCGATCCATTTCCTCTTTTAGACTGAAATCAAAGTCATCCTTCGTTTCCATGATCATGAAGAGGCGATTGCCGGTTCGATAGATTTCCATACCCGTGATGCCACTTGACAGGATGCTTTGCGTTACTTCGGGCCAGGCATTTTCGGATTGATGGTATCGCTCATATTCATGGATAAGCTCAGGATCGTCCTTTAAATCCAGGGCAAGGCAGAACTTTTTCATACGCGGATCTAAACAATTTTCAGGGCATTGGCATAGGATAGAGCCGGTTTATTTTCGGGAATCTGCACGACAAGGCCCTGGCTGGTTTGCTCAAACGACAGCGAATCATTGCCTCCGAGCAGCGAAACGCGGCGAACGGGGGTCGGATGTAAGCCCTTCTCGGTAGCCAGCGAAGTAATCACCACTTTGCCGTTCTCGGGCCAGCCCATGACGGTCGCATACAAGGCGTCACCTTTGGCCGTGAACCGAATGTCCTGGGCGGTAAACGCTTTGCCTTTGCCTTCGTTGAAGCCCTGAGCTGACAGGGGGGCGGCTCCTTCCTGAGCCGGGCCTTCGCCAAATACCTTCCAGGGCCGCGTGCCGTAGATGGCTTCGTTGTTGACTTTCATCCAGTTACCAATTTCGGTCACCACCGCCCGCTCCTGCTCATCAATACTGCCATCGCCCCGTACCGGAATATTAAGCATCAGGTTTCCATTCTTACTGACTACGTCAACTAAGGTGTGAATGACCGTTTTAGCCGATTTATACCCTTTCCGATCGTATACCGCCCGGTTATAGTGCCAGTCGCCAATGCAGGTATCGGTTTGCCAGGGCAGGGGTTCAATGGCATTACTCTGTCCTCTTTCGATATCCCAGACCATGCATTTTCGCTGCTGCTCATCGAGCACTTTGCCAAACACGATCGCCTGTTGATTCCCTTGCTTGTCTATGTTTTTGTTGTAAAGGTGAGCGGCAATTTTTAGCCCAGCGTCATCGATGGGCCACAGCGGCAGAGCCGTATCATCGAAATAGATGAATTTGGGATTGTACTGATCAATGAGATCAATGGTTCGCTTTAAAAACTTGTCGCAGTATGCTTTGGTGGGTTTAGCCACTCCATTGCCCCAGTTCCACTGGCTGTGAATCATGCCGTCGTCCCAGCTGTTTTTACTCAGGGGGTGATTCTGGGCGTATAATTCCTGAGGATCCATGCCTTCCCACCACTTGCCTTTTCCATCGGCTTTGGTCACGTTGCCGTCGTAAGGAACGCCCTTGTTAGGCCCTTGTTTGTCGCTCCGCTGAGCCGTTTCCATCCAGCTCCAGGCATGGGCCGCGTGCACGCTGACTCCAAAGGGAAGGCCTTGGCGGCGAGCGGCTTTTTCCCAGCCGCCGATGATGTCTTTCCTGGGACCTACCTTCGTTGAATTCCAGGACTGGTATTTGCTGTTATACAGATCCAGGTTGTCATGGTGATTAGCCATGGCCATAAAATACTGAGCTCCCGCCTGCTTATAAAAAGCCACCAGCTCTTCCGGATTCCAGTTTTCGGCTTTCCACTCATGAATCACATCCTTAAAGCCAAATTTGGAAGGATGTCCGTATTTGTTGAGGTGATATTTGTATTGATGACTGCCTTCCTGATACATGCCCCGGGCGTACCAGTCGCCGGCTTCCGGCTGACACTGCGGCCCCCAGTGAGCCCAAATCCCAAATTTAGCATCCTTAAACCACGTCGGTGTCTGAAACTGTTCCAGCGATTGCCAGGTGGGTAAGAACGGGCCTTTCCGGGTTCTGGCCAGTTCAGCCAACAAAGGATTGGAAAGAGCCAGCGTGGGTAATAAACCAAGCGTACTTTTAAGGAGGGATCTACGATTCATAGGTGAATGCTTAGGCTAGCGTAAGACGCCTTTAGAACAGCTAATTGATAATACAAATGTATAGTATAATAAAATGTTTGAATTGTACAAAAAGGATTTTAATTTTAACAAATCGGGTTTTTGTGTAAGTTTGAAAATTTGGCAGAAATTCAGGTAGAAAGTTAATTAATCTAACTATCAATGACTTATGCATAATACAGGCTTTAAAACCACTTTTTCATTGTTACATACCGACTATGTCCAGTTGAACAAATCGTGGAATTATCGGGACGTGATGAGTCCTTTCTATCGGATTTATCTCATTGATGGCGGTTTGGGTTCGCTCGGGGATACGGATCAGTCCCTGGTACTGGAAGCGGGGCACCTGTATCTGATTCCCAGCTTCACCCGATGCGATCACGCCTGCAATGATTGGCTCAGTCAATATTACGTGCATATTCTGGAAGAGAATCCGGCTGGATTGTCGCTGTTCGCCTCCAGCCGTCGGGTGATCAAAATCAAATCGATTCCGGAAGATTTAATTCTCTTCAGGCGGCTGTTACAATTAAATCCCGGGCGGGATTTAAGAAGGAGTGATGACCCCAGAGAATATCAGAATCAACCCTTGCTGAAGGATTTCAAACAGCGAAATAATGAGATTCCCTTTGCCGCCTATGTGGAAACCAATGGCCTGATTTTGCAATTGCTGTCCCGTTTTCTGGGAAACGACGAGTGGCTATCCTCGCAGCAAACCCGGATACCGGCTAAAATTGAGCAGGCCATGAACTACATCCAGCAGCAGTTAAGCAATACAATAACCGTCGAGATATTAGCCGATCAGGTAAGTCAGAGTGCCCATTATTTTTCTAAACTGTTTCTACAGGCAACGGGTCAGCGTCCCCTGGAATATTTGCTGCAAAAAAGAATCGAGAAAGCTCAGTTTTTGATGCTCACGACCCCCCTGAGCTTATCGGAAATCGCGGTTGAAACAGGCTTTGAGAGCTTGTCTTACTTTTCCAGAAGCTTTAAAAAGGTTACCGGACAAAGTGCCAGTCAGTACAGCCGGGCGAATATGTTTTAAGTAGAGGAGACCAATGGTGGTTTTTACAGTAGGACCGTAGGCAAGGTTTGTAAGACAACAAAGGAGAACCTGTGTTCAAAAAACATATATAATATTCTGATTTACAGTTGTTTGTATTGGTAAGTGATAGTGGCGGAATGGACAGGCGAAATTTTTAGGAAACGTAAGTTTCAAAGAGAGAAGTATGCTCAGGACTCTTAACGGATCGGTTTTAGTTAAATCATTTGCTCTGAATAGGTAAGGAACACTTGGTGAAAGGAAAGTACATCGTCAGAGGAACGATCGTTCATACGCTGCAACGGCATCCTGGAATCAGAGCATCCGACACAGGGTGAATGACGGCGTCTGCTGCTTCCATAACCGTAACTTTATCAGCAGGCCTGAGTTATATAGGCAGGCAGGAGGGTTAGCCTCGTATCGCTGGATAAAAATGAGTCGGTATTTACTGGTTATACTTTGTAGTTTAGGATTAAAGGCGTACGGACAATCGTTTCAAAATGAGGTGCGTCACCGGGCCGTGTTCTGGACTGAATTGAATTACGTTTATAAAATCAATACCAGGTGGAGTTTGCAGTTAGATCATCAGTATCGTCGGCAGGCCGATGACCATGGTCGCGATCTTAACGTATTCCGGCATCCGCTTTTACAGGTGTTCAGGCCCTGGGTTAATTACCAGCTTTCGAAACCCGTCCGTTTGTCGCTTTCCCCCATCGGGGTGTGGTGGAACTGGGGAAAAACCAATCAGTACCAGCCAATTACCTTCTTTCAGGAAATTCGGGTTATTCCTCAATTACAGATCACCAAGCCTTTGAAAAAGGGTGAATTTGTTCAGCGATACCGGGCGGAACTACGATGGCCCTCGCACACGGATACCCTGGCAACTTCCTATATCTTTCTGTCGGACGGCGAATCTCAGGAAGTACTGGCCGACCGATTCAATGTTCGCTTACGGGCCATGGCTCGCTGGATCAATCCGCTGAACAAAAAGTGGTACACCCATGTCAGCGTAGAGCCAATGGCGGTGATTTCTCCTTCCATTACTCACTTCGATCAAAACCGAACGTACCTGGCGATGGGCAGGTACGTAAAGAAAAACCTTCGGGTGGAAGTCGGGTATCTAAACCAGTTTGCCGTTCAGCGAATTCCGGATGAAGCACTACGCATCTACCGATTTAATCACGCACTGCACCTGTTTGTGTACCTGGAGAATCTGCTTGACAAGTAGGTTTTCATCACTTTTTCTTCGCATACAGCCGTTCAAAAATGAACAGCGTGTTGTACGCTTCTGAACAGTCGATGATTGTTTACTGGATGATTATCAGGTCTTTATGTTTTCTGAAAAGGGAAAGGCATAGTTTTAACTATACTTTAGAATACGACAGGGAAGTGTAGTCGCTGTGGTGAAATCCTTCCGTGCAGGCAAGTAAGCGTATTCTCCAAAGAGTTCCGGAAAACAAGCTCCATGCTAATCAGCCATCTCAAAACCGCAAGACGCATCTTAAGCCGTAACAAAGTTTTTTCGGTCATTAATGTGATCGGCCTGGCTTTGGGGATGGCGAGTAGTTTGCTCATCTACCTTTGGGTACAGGACGAGTACAGCATTGGTAAACACTACAAAAACGCCTCTCATTTATACCGGATTTACGAACGTCACTTTCGGAATGGGGAGGTCAGTGCCTCAACCGGAACGCCCGCTTTACTGCCTGCCGAGCTACAGGAGCAGTTTCCGGAGATTGCGTACGCGGCGGGATTGACCTGGGAAGAACCGCACCTGATTCAGGCGGAGCAAAAAACAATGCGGGGCATGGGCCGTTCGGCCGGTGCCGACTGGTTTCGGATGTATGAGATTCCACTCGTAGCGGGCAATCCAGCTACGGCACTTCAGCATCCGGGCAGTATAGCCATTTCCCGGCAGATGGCTGAACGCTTATTTGGCGGGGGTACGCAGGCGTTGGGGAAAACGGTACGGCTTGATAATCAAAAAGATTACCAAGTCTCAGCGATATTCGAAGGCGTACCTAACCCTGGGGAAGACCCGTATGATTTTCTGGTAAGCTGGTCGGACTTCCTGAGCCAGAATTCCTGGGCGAAGGAATGGGGAACGAGTAGCCCGCAAACCCGCCTTCAGCTCAAACCCGGAACGGATGTTGCCGCTTTTGAAGCAAAGATTAAATCATTTTTGAAGGGTAAGCACCCCGGAATGGGGCCAGGTTTTACTATAGAATTGTTCTTGCAGCCGGAAACAGAGGCCTATCTGTACGATGACCTGTCGAGTGGCTATGCGACTGACGGACGAATCGCATACGTGCGGTTATTCAGCGTGGTAGCTCTTTTTCTCCTCCTGATCGCCTGTATTAATTTTATGAACTTGGCTACAGCCCGTTCGGTAAAACGGGCGAAAGAAGTAGGCGTACGGAAGGTATTGGGAGCTGGGCAAAAACAACTGATCGGGCAGTTCCTAAGCGAAGCCCTGCTGCTGGCTTTACCCGCCCTGATTGTAGCTCTTGAACTTGCCTCCCTGGTTTTGCCGGCTTTTAATGCGTTAACCGGAAAGCAGATGGAGCTACCGCTAACCAGCCCCTCTTTCTGGCTGATGCTGGTGGGGCTCTGGGCCTTCGTGGGCGTGATCTCCGGGAGCTATCCGGCTCTGTATTTATCTTCCCTGCAGGCGGGTCGGGTACTCAAGAGTGCTTTTCGGTTGGCCGGAGGAGCCCTCACGTTTCGCCAGGGCTTAGTAGCTTTTCAGTTCACCTTGTCCATCCTTCTGATTATTGGAACCCTGGTCTCTATCGACAGCTCGATTATATGCAGACCAAGGATTTAGGCTATGAGAAAGGAAATCTGATCTACCTGACCGCCGAAGGAACCATAGCGTCCAACTACGAAATCTTCAAGCAGGAACTCTTACGTCAGCCCGCGATACAGAGTGTGACCAGAGTCAACGATCGCTTGTCTGATTTTGGAAATAGCACAAACAGCGTTCACTGGCTGGGAAAAGCGGCGGACCAGAATAGTGACTTTCAGATTCAGTCCGTAGGATATGATTTGGTAAAAACCCTGAAACTAACGGTCAAAGGACGCGACTTTTCCGCCGCTTTGGCTACTGACTCCACCAATTATCTGATTAACGAAGCCGCCGCCAAACGTCTACCTTATCTGGAGCCGCTGGGTAAAGACTTATCCGTCTGGAACAAACCGGGTAAGATCATTGGGGTAGTCAAAGATTTCCACTTCGGGTCTTTGCATAAAACCATAGAACCTTTAATTATCCGGCTTAATACAGAGGCTTCCGGGCAAACGATTATGATCCGCACCAGGCCCCGTGCCAGTCAAACGGCCCTGGCCCAGATCCAGACCTTGTATAAGCGATTTAATGCAGAGTACCCGTTCAGCTATCAGTTTGCTGAAGTAGACTATGAACGATTGTACCAAAAGGAAAGCGTCGTTGGCGTACTGGCTAATGTGTTTGCGGGACTGGCTATCGTCATTGCCTGCCTGGGCCTCTTCGGACTGGCAGCTTTCACGGCAGAACAGCGAACCAAAGAAATCGGTATTCGAAAGGTACTGGGAGCATCCATTCCCGGCATTGTTGCCCTGCTTTCGAAGGATCTTCTGATCGTCGTGCTGGGAGCCAGCATCCTGCTACGCCCATTGCCTGGTATCTTATGAGCCAATGGCTCGAAGGCTTTGCGTATCGCACCACACTATCGGGCTGGCTTTTTGCAGGGGCGGGTCTGTTCGCTGTACTCGTCGCCTTGCTAACGGTCAGTGGTCAGGGAATCAAAGCCGCTCTTTCGAATCCGGTCAAAACGCTGAGAAGTGAATAGATCCCTAAAGGGTATGTTTTTTCTGCTGCTTCGTATGGATAGCTTGGGTACGAATTAAAAATTCCCTTGTACCGGGCTGGGAGACAGTCCATTGCTAAACAAAATTAAACTGCTCCTTTAACAAGCGGGCCACTTTACCCTCGGGGTCCATCGGCTTGACTTTTTGCGGTTTTACTTTCCGGTAGGTAATAGATACCCGTCTTTCGCGATGCTGTATCTGACCATCAACCACATCCTTTTTCCGGGGCGGGATGGCATGCTTCCACTTCAGCCGGGCTTCATCCTGCATCACGTACAGCGAACGGCGGGGGATTTCCACATCAATCACTTCCAGATTCTTCCCTCTGATAAACCGCATGATACAGCCACTGCCCAGATTGACCCCGCAGATCTGGTTATCATAGTAATTACGGTCCTTGTGAGGTTTAATGCCTTCGCCGGGTTCATACTCATTGATGATAACCTGGTCGGGCTGGTGGAGAAGGATGTGTTGCTCAACAATTTCCTTGGATAGCTGGTAAATCAACGAAGGCATTTCAACCGGGAATTTGATCAGATCATACGGTTTATCGAGTTCATTCCGATAGCCGTAGTACTGCAATCTTCTTTTATAATCCACAATCCAGGTTTGATGATCAATCTCCTGCACTAATTGTGCTTCTCTGGCTTCATCAATGAAGTCAGGGTATAGAAATAAACCGGGCACTGCTGTTTCCATGTACTTGCTAAGGTTTCTAATTGAAAAAATAGAGTTGCTTTTAAGCTGCAGGTATGACGTAAAGCCTCTCGCTTCCCGGATACGAATGATAAAGAACTGTTCCCATAGCCTACTGATGAAGTTGCACCCCCCACCACTAGCTGTGCCTCGGCACTGGACAGGGGTACGGTCTGCCTATGGCAAGTCCATACGCTATTGATCGGTAAAGTGGTTTCGGGACTTCGTTCCAGAAAATCGGAAAAGATGGCTGATTAAATGGAGTACGCCAGATCAACAGGCAAACAGGCCAGTTTCGATGCCAATGAAGGAAAATCAGAAAAATTGCCATATTGTTGTCGAATATACTATATTTGTGACAACAAAAACAATGCAATGAGAAAATTAGCATTTGCTTCCCTTCAGGTAAGGGATCTGGAAATCTCCAAAACGTTTTACATCACCCAACTAGGGTTTGAAGAAGCTGGAATTCCTAACCCTCAGGCTTGTGTATTTCGCTATAACCAGGGCGAGGCCAGCTTTGCCATCCGAACGCCCCTGAGTAATCTGGAAGGAAAAGAGCTGGGTATCGGTACTTCCCTCTGGTTCGCCATCGATGAAGCAATTGAAGACCTCCAGGCTCAGTTAATAGCCAGGAATGTGCCCCTGCTGGGACCGATTCAGGTAACGCCTTTCGGGAAAATCCTGGTTGTCAGCGACCCCGACGGATACAACATCACCTTTCTGAAAGCAAACTAGCCTGATTGGTATGAACAGAGAACCCAAATACTGGATCATCGTAGCATCGAAGGATCATGTCAAAACCGGACTTGCCGGGGGCTTTGCTCAGGCCTGTCATGGTAAGGCGTCACCTTTGAAAAGAATGCGTAAGGATGATTTCCTGATTTATTATTCGGGAAAGCAGACGATGGGAAGACCCGAAGCGTGCCAGGAATTTACTGCCATCGGTAAGGTTGTGGATGACGAAGTGTATCAGGTCCGGGTATCCGAGGACTTTTGCCCCTCCAGACGTACCATTGAATTTTTGCCGGGTAGGGATGTTTCCATTTTGCCCTTACTTTCGGGATTGAATTTTATCCAGAATAAGAAAAGCTGGGGCTATCCATTCCGTTTTGGTTTTTTCGAAATTGATCGGCATGATTTCGAATGGATCGCTTCACGCATGTTAACCGAAGACGATGTCCCAACGCATTGAATTTCATTTTAAAAACCCCGAAGACAGTCCGGGTTTTCTTCTGGGGCAACTGACCCTACTGTGGCAGCGGAAACAAAAGCGGGTCCTGGATCCTCTGGACCTAACGCATACGCAGTTTGCCCTGCTCTGTGCTCTGGCCTGGCTGTTGAGGGAAAGTGATAAGGTCACGCAGGTTGACATCGCCATGCAGAGCAATGCGGATCGGATGATGGTATCGAAAGTACTGCGGACGCTGGAAGAGAAGCAGTTCATTACCCGTCAGGAACATCCGACCGATACCCGGGCGAAGACAATCAAATTGACTCCGGAGGGAGAACGGGTACTGCAAAAAGCCATTGTCAGCGTAGAAACGGCCGATTTGGAGTTCTTCAATCAGATAGGAACCGATGTACAAACGTTCAATGCAACCATGGCAGCACTGATCAAAGAAAATGCGAAAAAAGCGTAAACTCAAGCGGTGACGGGCTCAGTTGAACCTGAAAAGTTTACGCAATGGTTTGGTTAGACGCAAGCCCCTCACCACTAGTTTTTTGTAGATAGACACTGTATTGTCGGTTGTCCGTTAATCTCCCCTGAATAAACGGCAAAGATCCCAGGGAGTCTTTTAATCCCCTTGGCTAAAAAATAAGTACTCTGGTTAACTCAGCTTCCCTTCCCCGTTTGTCCAAAGCAGGCAAAACAATCCTAACCTGGCTAAAAAATTAATACAACATTAACACAGGATCAGTGCTTTATACGGTTGATCACCGCTACGCTATACGGCACCACCATCATGATCCATGCCTATACCATTGCTGTCGGTCCATCGTTGCTGGATGATTTACAGGCCTGGCTCACTCAAATTCGCTTCGTACATGAAGGGATACGGGAACGAATCGGAATCAGGTATTTCTGCGGAATTATTCCTTTTATTCTTTGCGTACTGAAACCAGCAGGGAATGAAGAGTAGCACGTGCCTACATCGAGTCAACACGGTGCTGCTGTACCTGGTAAGTATAAAAAGGCACGGATAGATAGTTTAACCATAGGAGTAGTTATACATCTAATAAAAAGAGGGGGCCAAACTCCTCATCAATTGACGAAATAAAACACTTATTCTAAGTACTACTTTCCTATTATACCGAGTATGATGAAAATTACGGTCGAATTTATGGTGGACGACCACTTTCCTGAAGAATGGTACGAAGTGCTGAGTGCCTTTGCTGGTTTAGAGCTGGACTTACCCCATGAACTGGTGCCTCAGGTAGGCGATCACCTCGACTTTAAGGTAACAACGTTTGTTGATCCTCCGGATTTCTGGGTGGATGCTACTGAGGAAGACGAATTACAGCAGTACGAAATAGCCGATCAGCTTTTGGCCGATCAGGAACTGGCCGTCGTAAAACGGGTTTTTAGTGGAGATCGCATCCGTTTGTACTTTCATATTGATGGGGTTCATCCCGCAGCAGAAACGGACTGAGCAAAGGCTTTCCAGGCAATTTAAGTCTGGATTTAAATAAACTCCCACTGCCTGGCGGAGCAGTGGGAGCGAGGTTGGCTACGAATCAACTAATCGTAATAAGCAATAAGGAAGTGTTGGCGGCTTTAAAAAGGTAGATAAATATAGCTGGGAGCATTAGCAAAAAGTGTCGCCATTCCCACCCAAAAAAGAAATTTTATAATCAAGTAATGCCGGCAGGTCCATTCATAACCGAAGCTTAATCCTGGCTTCACAGTAGGTTTTTAGTAGATAGGCTTTAGCTCAGGTGCTGATGCAGCTTCCGTCAGCGATAGTATTTCTCCATAGCTTTCCTTCTCGTTTCTGGATTGATTAGCCAAAGACCTTTTTACAGGCTTTGAAGAAAGCCGTTCGGTCAAAGTTTGTCTTCAACGGCTTGTATGATTTACGGATTGAATTCGCTTCTTGCATCCATAGTTCTGAAATGCAGGCAGTAATGCAGGCCGTTACGTGGGAGGGCTTTGCTCAGACTTTGGCTATTCTGGGCAATAATCCTCGGTTCCTCGATGCTTTCCAGTGGGGATAGACTCCAGTTGGGTTCAGTACCCCTCAACCAAAGCTCAGGCAGGCAAACTTCATGCGTACTGATCCACCGTTTAGTGGGGCTTCCGTCGTGGTCCATACGGAAACGATTCTTACATAAATACTGCCTATGTCATTTTAAAGCCTCCAGGTATAGACACGGGTTGCTATTATTCAAGATTTTAAGACGGTGTTCATTATGTTGATCAACAGCCATTTAATGGAGATTTGAAAAGGAATAAAAGACCTGAACCCGTACGTAGTTCATCCAGGCAAAATGCTGGCCGGCGGTTTTGAAAAAGGGTTTTCGACGGGATAGGAAACGATCAGCAGCCGTTTTTGTTTATCAGGGATGTATAGAGAGCGTAGTCCGAAAAAAAGTCAGGCTAACGGGCACTACCTTTCAAAGAAGATCGCTTTCCTGAATCAGATTCTGCTTTCCTTTAGGAAAGTACTATACAAAAGAAAGCAGGTCTGGTTACATTTACGGAATCGTTACTGCCAGGAATTAATTTCTTACATCAGAGAAGTTCCATCCGGGCAGTATGCACGCCATTAATACAAAGTCATGATGAATCATCAGAATATAGCTTACTCGCTTTTAGAACTCGCTCTGGCTCCGGAAGGGACTACCATCAAAGAGACGCTGAACAACTCCCTGGCTCTGGCTCAGGAAGCGGAGGCCTTAAACTTTACCCGATACTGGTTTGCTGAACACCATAATGCAGAGCATATTGGCAGTAATGCTCCTTCCATCCTCATCGGCTACGTAGCCGAAAACACCCGTACGCTTCGGGTCGGGTCGGGAGGGATCATGCTTCCTAATCATTCACCCCTGATTGTCGCCGAACAGTTTGGTACCCTGGCTCAGTTGTATCCCAACCGCATTGACCTGGGTCTGGGAAGAGCCCCGGGGACGGATGGTCAGACGGCTCATGCCATTCGATCTGATTTCATGGAAGCGGCCCAGTCCTTTCCGCAGGAAGTAAGTAAGATCAAACGTACTTTTCCAGTGAAAACCAGGGATCAAAAGTACGAGCTCCCATCGCCGAGGGCACCGAAGTTCCGCTGTATATCCTGGGTTCGAGTACCGATAGTGCTCACCTGGCCGCCAAAAAAGGACTGCCTTATGCGTTTGCCAGCCATTTTGCTTCTACGCATTTATTGAACGCCCTGGCTATCTACCGCCGGGAATTCCAGCCTTCTCCGTTTCTGCGTGAGCCGTACACAATAGCCGGCGTCAACGTACTGATTGCTGATACCGATGAGGAAGCAGAAAAACTATACACGACTCTTATCCGCATGTTTCTGGGGGTATTGACGGGGGCAAAAGATGCATTGCAGCCCCCGACTGAAATGACGGACGAATTCCGGCAAATTCTGAAACATCCTACCCTGAATCAAATGCTGAAATATTCGTTTGTGGGTAGTAAGGCAACCGTAAAAAGGCAAATTGAGGCATTTCTAACCGAAACGCAGGTTAATGAATTGATTGCCGTATCCACTACCTATGATTTTGAAGACCGGATAAAGTCGATTCGGTTGTTTGCAGAGGTAATGCAGGAGATCAATGCCAGCAAAACGGTAGCAAGTAATGCATTGGTCTCGTAAATCAGGAGTACGGGATGTTGATAATCAAGCGGGGAAGTCTTCAAAATCAGGGTAGTTTGATCTGATTAGTCCTGACAAGAACCATTGAAACGGGCGTAAGAAATCTACGCCCGTTTTTCTTTCTTCAACCCATCGTGTGAATGATACGGGTGCCTGCCCAGGTAGTGATGGATCTTAACCGGAACTGCCCCAACCCCGCTAGCACGAGCCTTACCCACTAAAAAGCCGGGCTACTGTTCTTCAAACCTCTACCTGCATGATCTTCTTTCGATGATTAAGCCCCCAGTCTTTCAACGCGTAAATAATGGGCGTTAGCGTATCAGCATAGGCGTCGGCCTGGTAGGAAATCTTCACGGGATACCCCTCAATAATGATTCGCTTGATGAGTTTGTGCTCTTCCAACTCCTTCAATTCCTTGGCCAACACCTTGGGCGTGATGCCCGGAATACTATTCTGAATATCGGTAAACCGCTCATTACCAACGGTAATCGAAATAATGATGGGCAGTTTCCACTTGCCATTAATTACATCCAGCGTATCCCGAACGGGTTTGATGGTTTCCAGACAATTGCAATAGCCCTTTTTAGTTTCCATGTACTGCTTGTAAATATGTTGCTTTCTTAAAGGAAAGTGCTATACAAAGGAAAGTATAAGGGTCTGGTTTTGCAAAACAATTCATCTCCATCCGTAAGGAAATGGGAATCATACGATCCGGTACTGTTGGTCGCACATGGGCGGGCATTCGCAGTTGAATGTCAGCGAGCACTTCCGGTACGTTTGCAACGCTTTGCAGGCGTCGGAAAAGATTCTTCGGTGCTGGTTGTCTGGCAAACGGCTTCCGAAAAAACACCAGTCATTTTGAGGTATAGCGGAATCAGGACGGAGAACATTGGAATGTATTAGGCACGCAGAAAGCTCGTGGCGAAAGCCAGTCATTGATTAACTACCGCTTTGTGGACGAGTATCCGTTACGCGGCATTAATTATTACCGACTGAAAATGATGGACAAGGATGACACTTTTACGTATACGCGTGCTCAAAGCGTGGAGATGGCCCGGGGAACGGCAATTGTCTATCCCAATCCTGTAGCAGAGACGCTTTATTTGAAAAACGTAGAGGCAACTCTGGTGCGGGAAGTCGTACTACAGGACCTGCGTGGCGTAGTGTTCTTCCGGTCGTCTGATTGCCCAGCCAGGGGTATAAACGTTCGCAAAGTGACTAAAGGCACCTATCTACTCACGGTTATCGAGCACAGTGGGTTTGCCAGGAGCTATAAGGTCATTATTGGTCACTAATCAGGCTATTGCGTGGTATTCATGCATGGGCTAAGTTCAACGCTGCAGAAGCAACAAGGCTGCCTGTAAGCAGGGAATAGGTTGTTAAGTAGGCCTGTTTTTTCTGTTAGCTTATCCTTTTAACTTCTGCTCTGGTACTTCGTTGAATAAACGCGGGGGTACGCGGTGCAAACTTTTCGTTCACTGCAGAGTTGTACAGAGACTCCGATGCCTGAAGATTACGAGCGGGATTGAATGGCTTTGTGGCATTCGCTCTTTGATTGTCTCTACGTCTATGGTACCCGCAAAATCCGGCTTGTACGAAAGCATAGGAGGCGGTATGATTACGGAACTTCCATCCACAGCGGGTACTTAGGTCCATCGAACCCTTGCATTCAAAAACGAAATTTGAACCAGAATTTCCGATTAAACAGCCATTTCAAACGAGTTAGCAGTGTTTTCCCGAAGAAATTCATTATTCATAGAAATATAATTAATATTGTGTTTTGTTAAGAACCAAAACTAAATGAATACCTACACGCTAAGAAAATGGATGATTGGAGTTTGGCTATTGGTGTTATTCTCAGCGATAGGAATTCTGTTTTGGTATAACTCCTGGGTATATCTGATTCCCACTCCCATTCCCCAAAACTATAAACCGGTTCCGGTAGGATCGGTGCTTTCAATACAGGGACTTACCCCGGAGCACAAGCCTACGCTTCTTCACTTTTATAACCCGGATTGCCCCTGTTCCCGATTTAACCTGACGCATTTCCGATCGTTGGTCAAAGCCTATCAATCGCAGGTTAATTTTGTGGTTGTCGTGATGAGCAGTAAAAACTATTCGATAGCCGCGATCCAGGAACGGATCGGCCTTACCTTGCCTGTTCTGTTTGAAAAATCAGTGGCTGAACAGTGCGGGGTCTATTCAACGCCGCAAGCGGTTTTACTGACGTCTGAGCAGCAATTGTTTTACCGGGGTAATTATAATCGCAGTCGCTACTGCACGGATGAACAAACCAGTTACGCCAAAATGGCCCTTGCGAAACTAGTGAACCATCGGGTGGCAGGAGACTTTGATGCTCTGGCGTTGAAAGCGTACGGCTGTGTTCTGCCCGTTTGCCAGATGCCCCAGTGATTGGTTCTGGGTCCGAAAGTTTGCGTTGAAAACACTGAAAAACATTACTACCCAGCCCGAGAGAGCTGAATTCCTGATTAGCCCAGCCGCATGCCGATCCTGCTGGCTCCAGGCTCCTGAAAATGTTCATTCCCTCTTCCTTCGAATGAATCCCTTATACTGATTACGCGTACCCAGTGCCCCGCCTTTTATTTTAGCTCTTGATAATCAATGCTTCCTGAATCTATTCAAACCGCCAAAACGCCTTTATCATCAGGTACAGAACCGGCCTTTATCTCCTCCGTCAAAGAGCGATCGGACCGCCTGATGAATTACTTCCTGATCGGCTACTTTTTAATAGGACTGGTACTGGCTACTTTCTACGACACCTGGCTGATCGCCCTGGGCGTTGGAGGACTTTCGCTACTGGCGTACTACTCGACCAAACGGGCATTGCCCAACTCGGACCTTTATCAGTATGTACTGAGTGCAGTGCTGGGTATTTTCATGGCCCAGTACATCTACCAGATGCACGGCCTCTTTGAGATGCATTTTTACGCCTTCATTGGCAGTGCTATTTTGATTACCTATCAGAAATGGCAATTACAGATACCCATAATGATTGTGGTGCTGGTCCATCATGCCATTTTTGGTTATTTGCAGAATACCGGCTATTCCCAATTGTACTTTACCCGGCTGGATTACTTTGACCTGCTAACGTTTGTCATTCACATCTTTCTGGCGGCCGTTATCTTTTTCATTGGTGGTCTGTGGGCGTACATGATGAAAAAATACAGCGAATTGCAACGGATTCAGGCCCAGAAAATGGCCGATCTGGAGAAAGAAGCCACCCTTTCCAGAGAGCGACAACGGAATGAACTGATTCAAAAAGAAATCAACAGTCGGCTGGTAGCTGCTAATCTGGCCCTGGAGAAAGCCCGGGCGGAAGCAGAAAAAGCAAATCAGGCGAAAAGTGTGTTTTTAGCCACGATGAGCCATGAAATTCGCACGCCCATGAATGGCGTGATTGGCATGGCCGCTCTGCTTCAGGAAACGCATTTGACGTCCGAGCAACGCGACTACACGGAAACCATCGTTAAATGCGGCGATTCCCTGATCAATGTGATTAATGACATTCTTGATTTTTCCAAGATTGAATCCGGTAGTTTAGAACTCGAGCAGGAGGATTTCATCCTTCGCCAGTGCATTGAAGATGTGCTGGATATTTTCGCTACCAAGGCCATGGAGGCCCAACTCGATTTGATCTATCAGATCGAAGAAGATGTACCCGTACAGATTGTCGGAGATTCGTTGCGGCTGAAGCAAATTCTGGTCAATCTGGTAGGAAACGGCATCAAGTTTACCGAAAAAGGGGAGGTTTGCCTGTCCGTATCACTCGGAGTCACGGAAGATCCTTCCGTCATCCAGCTTCACTTTTCGGTGCGGGATACGGGGATTGGTATTCCCAGCCATAAGATAGGGCGTTTGTTCAAGTCCTTTTCACAGGTAGATTCGACGACGACCCGCAAGTACGGCGGTTCGGGTCTGGGACTAGCCATTTCTGCCCGACTGGTTGATTTAATGGGCGGCAAAATCAGGGTTGATAGTCAGCCGGGTTGTGGCTCGACGTTTTCGTTTACTATGCAGTGCCAGAACAGTACCAGGTCGCTGATGCCTCAGGCCCAGCACCAGATGGAAGGGCAGGAAGGCAAGCAGGTATTATTGGTCGATGACAACACTACCAATCTGACCATTCTGAAGCGGCAGTTTGAGATCTGGAAATTCCATCCAATGCTGGCTTCTTCGGGTGAGATGGCCCTGGAGGTACTGGCGGCTCATCCAGGCATTGATCTGGTCATTACCGATATGCAAATGCCAGTGATGGACGGAGTGATGCTGGCGGAGCAAATCAAAAGGCAAATGCCTCATCTGCCGATCATTTTGCTGAGTTCCATCGGGAAAGAGCTGGATCACAGACAACGGCAGTTGTTTGTCTCGACGCTTAGCAAACCCATCCGGCAACACGAACTGATTAAGCACCTGCTGGACGCACTACACTGGCAGGCGTCGGTTCCGAAGCAACCCGCGGTTCCGGGTAAACTGAGTACCCAGGTTAGCGAACAATACCCCCTGACTCTGATGGTGGCGGAGGACAATGCGATTAATCAGCGGGTTATCAAAACTATTCTGGTGAAACTAGGGTACGAGCCTGATCTGGTCGATGATGGTCAGCAGGCGGTTGAAGCCGCCAGCCAGAAAAAATATGATCTGATATTGATGGACATGCAAATGCCCGTAATGGATGGCCTGGAAGCTACGCTACTCATTCGCCAGACCCTGTCGCATCAGCCCATCGTCATTGCGTTGACGGCTAACGTCATGAGTGGGGTCGAACAAACGTGTCTGGAGGCGGGTATGGATGATTACCTGGCCAAACCGGTTAAACTGGAAGAATTGATCAGTAAGCTTGAAAAATGGCACCCCAAAGTAGTCACTACGATCGAGTAAGGTCTGGAAAGGCACGGGCACTATCCTCAGTAGTTTTTTGAGACGGAAAGTCAGGCTTACTCTGTCAATAAAGGATAATTCCCTTAAGCTGATTCGAAGCGTTTATTTCCAGATACGCAGGGAAGCAAAAGGGAGCGGGATAGCCCATCCTGAGGAGACGAAAAGAAGCCCGCCGAATGCGACACAGGTTTGCGTTCGGCGGGCTTCTCTGTACAATCAGGTCTCAGGGATACAGAATTTTTCGTACGCGGTCCATCGCCACCCGGTTGTTGAAATTATCCATGTTTTGCAGGATGATGATGGTTTTTTTCGAATCGATATGCCGATCGATGTAGTGAATATAGCCCGCCCAACTACCTGAATGACTGACGAGCTTTCCGTAGTTCGGATCCTGTTTGAGCATCCATCCGAAGCCATAATCTGTTGTCTGACCATTCAACAATGTAACGCCGCTGAAAACCTCATCTTTTTCTTGATCATTAATCAATCGATCCGAGTACAGGGCTTGGTCCCAGAGCAGTAAGTCCCGAACGCTGGAATTCACCGTACGATCCCCCGTAATTCCATCCAGAAAATACGTGAAGAACGTTTTGCCGTACGCATCCGGTTGCACTTTATGACCGGTACTATCAACCAGGTGACCGAGAGCATAGTTTTCAACCTTCTGGGGTTTATACCGGCTTTGGTATACCAGAGATCGCTTCATGCCCAGGGGTTTAAAAATAGACTGGGCCAGAAAATCAGCGTAGGATTGATGTGATACCCGTTCTAGGATGGTTCCCAGAAAAGCGTAATTGGTATTGCTGTAGCTGAATCGCTCGTTGGGCTGAAAAAGAACGGGCGGACGAACGTGGCCAAAGGCATTGATCAGGTCGGGATTGGTTGCAAACTTGCTTTTGTCCCAGTGTTCAATAAAATAATCCGTATAATCGGGCAGGCCACTGGTATGATGCAGGAGGTGTCGAATAGTAATCTTTTCATAACCAGACAGTTCGGGCAGGTATTTTGCGATCGGGTCATCGTAGCGAAGCTTGCCCTGTTGTTGGAGGAGTACAATGCCCATGGCCGTAAACGCTTTGGATAAAGAGGCCAGTTCAAAAACGGATTCCGCATGCAACGGCCGACCCGATTGCTCATCCGCTTTGCCGTAGGATTTTTCAAAAATCGGAACGCCGTTTTCGGCAACCAGAACATTCCCATTAAATGATCCCTGACGGTACAATTCGGTAAACAGACTGTCCAGTTGGGCAGGTTTCGTTTGGCCAAGACTCGGCACACTCAGGTACAGAAGCGTACCCATCAGCAGTAACAGCTTTTTCATAAGGTAAAGAGTCAGAAGGTGTAAAAGCTTAGTGGTAGCAAGGATACAAAGAAAAAGACGGAATAACTAAATTTTTAGTTATTCCGTCTTTTTAATTTTGCTCGGATCTTTTCTACAGTAATAATCTGCGAACCAGACTATTAATAGCAGATCGGTTTAAAGCTTACTGTATGTAGCCTGGTCGCTGAATCGCTACTTACTGAGCCGAGGGTGGCGGTGTCTGCGTACCCCAGGTGGTGTTAGGCTGACTTGCCATCACAAAGGTTAGCTTACCTCCCCGCATCAGCTCGTCGCGATAGAGCCAGCAATGGGGCAGGTCTTTACCGTTAAACGTCGCCGACTGTACGTATACATTCGTTGCGGAATTGTTTTTAGCCTCGATGCGGAGTTGTTTGCCATTGCCCAGCCGAATCGTAGCCCGGTCAAAAGCGGGGCTTCCTAATTCAATGATGGGTTTCAGGTCCGTAAAACCTTTCACGTCGAACAGACCCAGGGAGGCCATGACGTACCACGAACCCAATTGGCCCTGATCTTCGTCCTGACCGTATCCGTAGCCATGAATAGGCTCCGTACCATAAAATTCATCGCAGATGGCACGGGTCCATTTCTGGGTGAGCCAGGGCTTTCCGGAAAAATTGAAGAGCCAGCTCACGTGTAAATTGGGCTGATTACCGTGGTTGTACAGTGACTTGATGCCCGCAAAGGCATCGATTTCCTTACCACCCCCAAAACCATTTTTCTGAGCCGTGGTAAAAATGTCGTCGAGCCGGGTATTGAATTCGTCTTTACCAATCGCCTCAATGAGAGCTTTCGGATTTTGTGGAACGTAAAACGTGTACTGAATCGCATTTCCTTCCTGAAAGCCCCGCCAAGGTTCGGAAGGGTCAAACTTGTCAATGAAGCTACCATCCGCTCGCTTGGGACGAACCAGTTTTTGCTTCGGTTCATACAGAAGCTTCCAGCCGTTGGAGAGCCGGATCAACTGCTCGTACTCCGGCTGCTTACCCATGGCCCTGGCCAGTTGGGCCGCTGCAAACGTACTGAAACTATACTCCAGCGTATGGGAGGCCGAAAAGTGAGAGCCGGTCGAATCGGTTTTGTCGGCGTCGAGATAGGGAACGAAGCCTTGCTTCACAAATGCTTCCACATCCAGCTTGCCCGAGCCAACGGGCCGGTTGCGACCACTCAATTCGTTCGCCTGAATGGCTCGAAAGGCCAGATCGGTATCATAATCCCGGATGCCCGCCTGATAAGCCGCCGCAATGGCCAGACCGACGAAATTGGTCCCTACACCCGACACGAAATTGCTATTGGCGATGCCGTCGCCAAACCAACCCCGTTCCTTATAAATTTCCAGCTGGGTATGGACAAAATCGCTGTACCGCTCCGGGTATGAAAGAGCCCAGAGCTGCGTCAGATTCCAGTAGGCACCCCAGATGGCGTCGGTGTTGTAAAAGTTATGACTGAATTTCCCGTTTGTGTCGCGGGGCAACTGACCGATGGAGCCATCGTGCCGGGGAAAGGAGCCGTTTACGTCGTTGGCTACGCCCCGTCCGAGTAAGGCATGGAATAAGCCGGTGTAGAATTTAACCTTGCTCACCTGATCACCCTCGACGGTCAGCTTGCCCAACTCCTTTTGCCAGGTGTTCTTAGCCTGTTGCCGGGCTTTTTCAAACGAAAGTCCTGATGCCTCAGCGTCCAGGTTTGCCCTGGCGTTGGCAATGGAGGTGTAGGATAAGCCTATTTTCAATTCAATAGCCTCGTTATCGCTGGTCGTGTATTCCAGGAAAAGCCCGGCTCCTTTGCCCTGAGCCGCGTTACTTTGAGCCTGAATGCCCGCATCCGTAAAGGCTCCTACTGACCGTGGGGCTTTGCTCACTTCACCCCAGATGTACATGGAAACCAGGCCCTTTGGATCGTAAGTATTTACGTACTTGGGATAGGTAGTAACGAATCCTTCAAAGTGGGTCGCGTCGGTCATGCGTACTTCGGCCTTCCTTACTTCGCCACTTTCGCCCTGTACATTTCCAATGTCGAGTATAATCCTTGACTGATCATGTTTAGGGAACGTGTAGCGGTGAAAACCGACATGCGTCGTAGCCGTCAGTTCCGCCGTAATCCGGTAATCGTCCAGCAAAACTTTGTAATAACCGGGTTCAGCCAGTTGATTTTTTCGGTCAAAACGGGAGCGGTAGCCACTGTCGGGGTTATCCAGATCGCCCGGTTTCACTTTAAGGGCTCCCGTGGCGGGCATCACGCTTACGCCACCGACCTGCCATTCGTGAAAATGCACAAAGCCTTCAATGGATTGATGCCGGGTGTCGTACCCCACGGCTTCCCAGCCCTGCTTGTTGCCGTAGTGCCCGTTGGTGGATGGAGCCAGCTTGGCCATTCCGTGAGGTACGGCCGCGGGAGTATAGAAGAACCACCGGCTGTGGGCGGTACCGATGTTGGGGTCCACGTAGCGGAGAACGTCTGGACGCCTGGCTGCACAGGAGGTTAGCAGGACAGCCAGCACCATGCTACTTAAAAGCTTCGCGTAATTCATTCGTGATTTAATAAAATAAGCGGGCAATCGCCCTTTTGAGGTCGTATACGTTACGAGAGCGAGATTCAACCGGACGAGCTTATTCGCCTTCGTATGCTTTTCGATTGGGTTAACGTAGGTTGCCGATCGGAGGGCAGACTTACACCAAAGGCCGAAATTGCAAAGAAATGCTTACGATTCGTCTATTGATATACGTAAATGCGAATTGAAATTTGGCTGAGTTGACGATATGAGTTTATTTCAATCACGAGGAAGCTTATACTTTCGAATAGTTCGTACTCGAACAAGGTACTGACGATTAAGGGGTTAGTAGAAAAATAGTCCAGAGCAAGGGAGTAAAACTACCTCATTCTGGACTATAAAAGCGTTAAAATAGAGAGAATACCTTTTCCTGACAGCAATCATGGCAGGTGAGAGGAGATACTCTTCCAGTATTCGGATCATGCCCAGCATTGCCGGGCAATGGCTTCATCTAATGAATAGGGTTGTACGCCACGCATCAGGGAAGCATTCGTAGCCGGTTCATCGACTTCGACTGAGCGAGTCGATGACTGCATTTCCTGGGCATCTTAAGATGGTACCCGGATTCACCTTGAAATAAATTCAGACAGAGATACCCGTTTACAAACCGTAAAGACCACCCGAAACGGATATTTTTTCACCCGAAATCCAGGCCGCCTCTTCGGAGGCAAGGAATACCGCTACGCGGGCAATGTCTTCGGGCTGCCCGATGCGACCCAGTGGGGTATGAGCAATGAGGTTCTTCTCGAAATCACTGCCGCTAAAGCCCGCTGCATGGGTGCCCTCCGTTTCTACCGAACCGGGCAAAATGGAGTTGATGCGGATCTTTCGTCCGGCAAATTCCTTGGACAAGGCAACGGTAAGAGCATCCAGAGCCGTTTTGGTGGCCGAATAGACGGAGCCCATCGGTATAGGCATGCGGCTGGCACCGGAACTGATGTTAAGAATGCTACCTCCCTCCTCTCCAAACAGTTTCAACGATTCCTGAATGGTAAGAATGGAACCTAGTACATTGATGTTGAACTGTTTGTGAAACGTTTCGGGGGAGACCTGTTCAATAGGCTCGTAGATGTAAGTTCCTGCATTATTGACCAGAATATCCAGCGTACCAAATGCCTCTCTGGTTGCTTCAAACAATCTTTTCACATCGGCTGGGTTCGATACATCGCCTTGGACAGCAATGGCGGTACCACCGTTGGTGGTGATAGTCTGGACCACCTGGTCCGCTCCGGTCTTACTGGAGGCATAGTTTACAACTACTTTAGCTCCTTCTGCCGCAAAATAGGTAGCAATGGAGGCACCAATACCTTTGGAAGCACCCGTCACCAGGGTCACTTTGTTCATTAACTTACGCATGGTTACTGCTCATTTATTGTTTGGGCAGCAAAGCTAGAGCAGCTTGATTTATTTTAGTAACTTTGTAACTAAAAGTAACAGTAACCCCGAAGTAACTAAGTAACCTATGACGTGCGAACCCCGTAAAAGCGACGAACACAAAAAGGAGATGCGGGCGGTCCAGGACTGCATGCACGTACTCAATGGAAAGTGGAAAATTGCCATTATTTCATCCATTTGCTATTACAGCAAAAGGAGGTTTTCGGACATTCTAAACGACGTGGACGGGATCTCGAACAAAATGCTGAGTAAAGAACTCAAAGAGCTGGAAATCAATCAGCTCGTCAAGCGAACGGTGCTGGATACCCAGCCGGTAACCGTCCAGTATGAACTGACCGATCACGGCTGGTCGCTGAGGACCATTATTGAGAACCTGACTACCTGGGGCGTCGAGCACCGGAAGAAGATTTTTGAAAGCTAGGGGTTTGGTTGTTGTTACGCTGACTGTATTCCGTCTGCTACTGAGTAAGCGTTGGTAGTATCCGATCTATTTCCGTATGCTTTCGTAGTACACCGCTGTTCAGGGGAAAAACAAATTTTTCGATGGCCCGGCGGTAGGATCACGCTTGTACGGGTGGTAATTTTGAGGCTTTGCTGGTACCTGAGAACAGCCTATACGGAGACGTGTAGCTAGTGAGGTGATAACCCAAGGAGTATCCATGTCAAATTCCCAAATTCCCGGTACCGCCTTTGCGGATGCCAAACCCCATTACCACATTCTGGATGGATTACGGGGCGTAGCGGCCTTGAGCGTGGTGTGTTTTCACGTGTTCGAAGCCTTTGCTACCAGTCACTTAGACCAGATTATTAATCACGGCTATCTGGCGGTAGACTTCTTCTTTATTCTCTCGGGCTTCGTGGTGGGCTACGCGTACGATGATCGCTGGGAGAAGATGACAGTCCTGGACTTTATCAAACGCCGACTGATTCGTTTGCACCCCATGGTGGTACTAGGAGCCATTATCGGAGGGATTATGTTTTATACGCAGGGTTGTTCAGTATGGGACGTATCCAAAGTATCCATTTCGATGCTTTTGGTAGCGACGTTAATCAACGCCCTGCTCATCCCCGCGACGCCTGGTTTTGAAATTCGGGGCGTCGGCGAAATGTTTCCCTTAAATGGGCCAAGCTGGTCGCTGTTTTTCGAGTATATCGGTAATCTCCTCTACGCGTTCTGGCTCCGTAAGCTTTCCACCAAAGCATTGACCGTTCTGGTTGTCCTCGCGGCATTTGGTTTGGCCGCCTTTGCGATGGTTGGGCCCTACGGTGACCTGTGCGTGGGGTTTTCGATAACGGGTGACAACATGCTCGGCGGCTCGTTACGCCTGCTGTTTTCGTTCGCGGCGGGTTTACTCCTCTCCCGCGTATTCAAACCGATCGCGGTCAAAGGAACGTTCTGGATCGGTAGTCTGGCCATACTCGTTTTATCGGCGATCCCACGCATTGGTGGTAGTGAATACCTGTGGATGAATGGTTTATACGATACCCTCTGCGTAACGATCGTCTTTCCGGCACTGGTTTATCTGGGAGCTTCCGAAACCACGATCAGTCAACGTATGACTCGACTATGTACCTTTTTAGGGGACCTTTCGTATCCTTTGTATATGGTTCATTACCCCTTCATCTACCTGTACTTCGCCTGGGTGAAAAATGAAAAGCTCACCTTTGAACAATCATTGCCCGGAGCGTTGGCCCTGGTCGTGGGTTCGGTAATCCTGGCGTATGGATGCCTGAAGCTGTACGATGAACGCGTCCGCCGGTATCTGACGAATCGTCTGCTACGCGTAGGAAAATAGTATCCGTAAGGCATCTTATAAACGATGAACGAACGTTTCTTCAGAGTTCGTTCATCCCTTACTTTTTCGACCAGCGAGCTTGTTCATAATCCAGTTCACTTTCTTTCGCCCGCAGAATTTCATCATCAAAACGGCTTTCCTTTTTCAGGCGTTCCAAAGCTAATCTCCTTACTTCGACGAGGTCTAGCATCACTTTACGGTAGAGGTCCTGAACGGTCAATAACCCGGACGACTGATCATTGGATTGTAAGGCGTTCTTGGTCACTGAAACCTGGGAGATCAGTTGAGCCTTGATACGCCCCACCACTTCGTATTGTTCCATTTCATAGGCATAGTGCGTGTCTAGATGTTCCAGGGAAAGCTGAGTGAGTTCCTGCCGAAGTGATTCAATTTGCTCCTGAGCCGGAATTTGTTCTTCGGTTTCTTTAATACCAAGCCATTTCATGAACAATGGAAGCGTAAGGCCCTGGAATACGAGCGTGATAAGAATGACTACGAACGTGATGAAAAGAATCAGGTTTCGATGCGGAAACGGATTTATGCCATCCAGCAGGGTCAGGGGAATGGCCAGGGCTGATGCCAGTGAAACAACCCCCCGCATACCCGCCCAGCCAATGAGCAGGGACAGTTTAAGACCAGGGTGAGGTTCGGAGTAGGGTTTTCCAGCCGCCAACAAACGGGGCAGAAAAAAAGAAAGATATACCAATACTATCCGAATAATGATGACCATGCCGCTTATCAGCAACGAGTAGTAGATCACCTGCAGAACTGTGTACTCTTCCAAACCCTGAATAATGAGGGGTAGTTGTAATCCAATAATCGTAAATACAAATCCATTGAGCAGAAAACCTACCGTAGCCCATACTTCCTGCGTTTGCTGGCGGGTCTGATAATTCAAAAACTTACTCGAACGGGCCGAGAGTAACAGGCCGCCACTAACAACGGCCAATACGCCGGACCAGTGAAATTGTTCGGCAACCAAGTACATCAAATACGGAGCGATCAGAGTAATGGGTGTAATGATGCGGGAAGTGCCTCCCCAGTAACGCATGATCCAGTACAGCAGAAAAGCGATACTGAACCCTACGAATACGCCCATGACGGAAAGCACCAGGAAGTCTACAATAGCCTGCTGAAATACAAAGTTTCCAGTCAGTAAGGCCGCCAGGGCAAAGCGAAAGACCGTCAGTGAGGCCGCATCGTTTACCAGACTTTCGCCTTCCAGTATGGTTTGGGCCCGTTTGGGTACATCCAGTCCGCGTAGTACGGAGGTAGCCGCAATGGCATCAGGAGGCGAAATAATGCCGCCAAGTAAGAAACCCAGAGCGAGCGTAAAGCCAGGAATCAGGGCGGTGGAGAAGTAGGCAACCGCCAGTGAAGTCGCTAAAACCAGGCCGAAGCCTAAACTAAGGATGGACCGTTTCCACTTCCAAAGCTGCGTCCAGGAAGATTCCCAGGCAGCTTCGAAAAGTAGTGGAGGTAGAAAAATCAAAAAGACCAGATCCGGGTCAATGGTCATGGAAGGGATACCGGGAATGAAGCTGATCCCCAGACCACCCATCACTAAAAAAATGGGGTAGGATATGTTCAGGCGTTGACTAAGCATGTAGAGCAACGCCATAATAAAAAACAGGGATAAAATCAGTAATAGATTTTCATGGATCATTAGCCAGTGGAGTCATTGAACTAAAACAATGGGTTAAAGTCAGATAGGTACGGATTGGGGTAAGTGGAGTATCCAGGTTTGCGGAGGATCACACCTGATAGATCAATGCATTGATATTCATACCAGCTCCCACGGAGGCCAGTAAAATATAATCTTCTTTTTGCAGGGAATACCCCGGCAATTCACCCTGCATGACCTGATGCAGCAGCGTAGGAATTGTAGCAACGGAGCTATTGCCCATCCAGCGAATATTCATGGGCAGGATGGCGGGCGGAGGCGTCTGTCCGTACAGGCGGTAAAATTCCCGGAGAATCGCTTCATCCATCTTTTCGTTGGCCTGATGAATAAAGATCATTTTAAGAGCTTCCAGCGGAAGGCCACTTTCATCAAGACACTTCTTCATCGCTCCAGGAACCTGCGTGAGAGCGTATTCGTAGACTTTATGCCCGTGCATTTTGATAAACTGCGGCGAGCCTTCCTGATCGGCATTGGCCTTACCCGAATAAATATAGTCCGCTTCCGTAAGCGTATCCGAACGAACCACCGCATGCAGGATACCGCCCTCATCACTCAGGCTTTTGGTCACCACACAGGCTCCAGCTCCATCGGCAAAAATCAGGGAATCCCGATCACTGGCGTCGATTACGCGGGATAGCGTCTCCGTACCAATCACTAAAATTGTCGAGGCCGCTCCGCTTCGAATGGCCTGATCCGCCAGAATCAGCCCCTGCAACCAGCCCGGACAACCAAAGATCAGGTCATATGCCACGCAGAACGGATTTTTGATAGCCAGACCCTGTTTGATCCGCGAGGCCAGCGATGGTACCTGATCCCGGGGTGCCCCGGCATACGCCATGTCGCCGTAATTATGAGCGACAATAATCTGATCAATGGTTTCTACGTCAACCTGTGCCTGACTGATGGCCTGCTGAGCGGCCTGTAAACCCATCACCGATGCCGTAACCCCCGGGGCGGCATAACGCCGCTGCTCAATACCCGTAATGGCCGTAAATTTCTTAAGTGTGGTTTCTACGGGTTGGCGAAGGGGCGTTTGATGTTGATCATAAAATTCATGCGTGAGAAACGCGTCATTGGTAACCGTCAGCGGGGGGAGGTAGGCACCCGTGCCTGAAATGAGGGATCGAATCATGATACAATACTTCTTACACGTCGCAGCTAATCTAAAAACGAGGCTGCTGCGAAGAGAAGAAATTTAGTTGAAAATTGAAAATGATTCGATGAGAAGGAAGGATTTTCATCGAATCACGGGCGAACAGGTAGACGCCATTCATGAAAGGGCCATTACTTAAACCTTAGTAACGTACGCGACTCACAGGCTCCATTCATGTAATCAATGGCCAAGAGGGCAATGGCACGACCCTGCCGGGTTCGCAGTCCTGAAATGGAACGGTACGTGGTCCGGCGATCACTGAGAATGGACAAAGCTTCCTGAAAACCTTCGGAATCCTGTTCCATACTGCGAATATCCCTGAGTTTTTTACGAAGCAGGGAAATGGTATTTTTAATCTGTTGAGTACTGGGTTTCATAGGACCGTAAGTTAAGGAGGACAGGACGCGTTGGTCCAAATGTGAAAAGAGATGAGTGGGCTGCCAAGCCGAATGATTTTCCCGGCAGTACATGGGCCACACGAAGGATTAGAAAACGAGTATGGATACCGTCCGTTCTTCAAAAGGACAGCCATTCAAAAAACTAAAACGGCACATACCGGAAACAAGGCCTGAAGGCCAGCGTAAAAAATCGCGTGAAAAGCCGGTAAGTACTCGTTTTGAACGTAAACATGATCGTTGGGAATAACCGAACCGAATCAGGATGCTAACCCAAAGCGAAGCAGTACGTGAAGAAAACAGACCTGGAAAGGTCTGAAAAACAGAACCCTGACTAAGAAAAATGATTCCGAATACAGGTACATTCTAGTATCCTAACTGGATTACTGCCGGTCCGGTTCATTTATGTAGTAAAAGAAATAAATTCGCTTCGGTAGGGCGGGGCCTGAAAAGCTGTTGAATTGGGTTCCGCGGAAGTGTTCTCGTGTCAAGGATATAATTGGTGTGGGGAATCGAAAGCTGGATACAACAAGCCGACTTTTGGCTACAAGCGACTCGCCCGTGCCGCCGTTCTTTGCCTAAACATTAGTCATCGAACCAATGAAATACACACTTGTAACCGGAGCATCCGCTGGCATTGGCGAAGCACTGGCCCGAAAATTAGCCCAGCGAAAACACAACTTGGTACTCGTCGCCCGAAATGCCGAAAAACTCGCTGAGATGCGTAAACAGCTTCAGCAGCAGTATGGGATTCAGGTAGTTTTCATCGCAGCCGATTTGTCCAAGCCAGACGCTGCTGACCAGATTTTCCGTGAAACGCAACAGCAAAACTGGGAAATTGATGCACTGGTTAATAATGCGGGGATTGGGTCCGGCGGCGAATTTGCTACGCTTTCGCTGGCATCGGAGCTGGCCTTGCTGCAACTCAACAACGCCTCGCTGGTAGCGATGACGCACCTCTTTCTGCAACCCATGCGTGAACGCAGACGCGGCACGATTATCAACGTGGCGTCGATGGCCGCCTTTGCTCCTATCCCTTACATGGCTACCTACGCCGCCAGCAAAGCCTTTGTGCGTTCCTTTACCGAAGCCATCGCCGAGGAATGCCAGCCTGATGGGGTCCATCTGATGCTCTTTGCTCCCGGACTAACGAAAACGAATTTCAACGAATCCGCCGGGATCAATAATGAAAAGTCCATTGGGCTAAACTCGGACTACCAAACGGCGGTGCATCAGACTGCCGATGAAGTGGCGGATGAGTTACTGAAAGCCTGGGATGCGAAAAAACAGTTTTACATCTCCGGTAGTAGAAACCGTCTGGGCTTTCGTCTTGTCGCTTTAATACCTCATACTACGATTGCCCGGTACATGGCCCGTTCGTACCGGAAAAAACTAGCTCAACAATCACTACCTTCGTAAACATGGAAACGACGCCCACCGTTCATATTCAGTCCATCACGCAGCTGCACCAGCTTTTGGAGCAGCCCAAACCCCGCCATCCGCTGGTGAGCCTGATTCGGTTTGAAGATTTCCCTGCGATAAAAATTGAACAGCGAACCCGGCTGATTTCGGACTGTTACCAGATCACCCTGAAAAAGGAATGTCCCTGTAAGATTCAGTACGGACAAAGCCGGTTTGATTTTGACGAGGGGGTGATGGCCTGCTTTGCTCCGAAACAGGTAAACTTTATCGATCAGGATTTTGCCTTCGCAACGGCAGGCTGGCAACTTTCCATTCATCCGGATTTTCTGCGGAATTACCCGCTGGGCAGCAAAATTAAAAACTATGGCTTTTTCGATTACTCGGTCAACGAAGCCCTGATTCTCTCCGAAGAAGAGCAACGCCGGATTGAAATCATTTTTCTTCAAATGCTGGAAGAATCTCTGCTTCCCATTGACCAATTTAGTCAGGATGCCTGGATTGCTCACCTGGAACTGTTGTTAACGTACTGCAATCGCTATTATAATCGGCAGTTTATCACTCGGAAAGCCGTCAGCAGTGAGTTACTGGATAAGGTTCAAAAACTACTGGACGAGTACTTTGCTTCCCAGGAATCTAATAAGGGCTTACCGACCGCTCAGTACTTGGCAGAAAGTCTGCATCTCTCCTATAAATACCTGAGCGACTGCCTGAAACAATTGACGGGCAGCACGACTCAGCAGTTAATTCACGAACGACTCATCGAACAGGCCAAAGAAAAGCTATCGACAACCAGCCTCTCCGTGGGTGAAATTGCGTATCAGTTAGGGTTTGAGTATCCGCAGTCGTTTAGTAAACTTTTCAAAGCCAAAACCAACCAGACCCCGCTGGAATTCAGGGCGTTTTATAATTAGGCAGGACCCGTTGTTTACCCATACGAAGGGATGAACTATTCAGTGTAAGCCGTGGTGGTGGTGAGTCCGAAAAGAGGCTTTCTGACGGGCCTTATTTTCCAGGGTGAGCTGGCTGGCCCGACGTTCCATTTCAGCTAATGCGGGTACATTCCACTGGGCTTGTTCTTCATCCGTCGTGTCCGGATCTATGTCCCATAAGCGGTACCGACCCTCATCGGGAACGAGTTGCGTACCATATTTTTGGGGCTGACCCTGGTACATGTGCCAGCGGTCCAATGCGGCTGCGGCTAACCATTTTCCTGCCGGATTACCCAGTTCTACGCTTGTCAAGGCTAATTGGTAAGCCGACCAGATTTCGTCGATGCTATCTCCGTGCTGAAAAATGAGAGCCGCGTGGTGTAATCCTGAGCGGTAGTAACTCGCCCTTCGTTAATCAGGGCCTGAACCTGTGTACGTCGCTCGCGATCTCTGGTTCGTAAGGTCTCGTACGCCGGGGTGCCCACCTCTGGATGAGGAATCCGTTCGTTCTGATCCGCTTCGAAAAGCGTACGTAAAGCATCAGGCATACAAGCTGGCTCGGTAAGATTGCGGTGTACAATGAAACGTTTCTAAAAGACTCAATCCTCAACGGGATGTCCCTCGTTTTATTCAATACCTTCCTTGCTAAGGAGAGACAATTTGCATCGATAGTCGGAATTCGGCGGGCGTCATACCCGTTTTTTTCTTGAATAGACGACTGAAGTACTGCGGATATTCAAACCCAAGCTGGTAGGCCGTTTCATTGACCGATGCGGAGGTGACCAGGAGTAATCGTTTCGCTTTTTCAATCAGGGCGTGGTGAATGTGCTGCTGGGTATTCTGACTCGTGAGCGTACGAAGCATGTCACTCAGGTAAGCCGGTGATACATTCAGCTCATCGGCTAGTTCCTGTACGGTAGGAATGGAATGCTCGCCCGGCTGGGCAAAGTGAGCCGCAAGACGGGACTCAAAACGCGTCAGTAGTGAATCCGGCTCCCGATTAGATTCAACGGCCCGGCGGGTTAGAAACTGGCGGTGATAAAATCGGTCGGCGTAGGTTAACAACAGGTCACTCTGAGCAACGAGCACGTCCTGACTAAACAAATCAATGGGCCACTCGACTTCCGCCCGAATGGTATCGATGAGCTAATTAAGCGTAGCTTCTTCGGCAGCCGACAAGTGCAGGGCCTCGTTGGTCGCGTAGGAAAAGAAACCATAACGCATGATTTTCTGACCTAAGGGGTATTTAGCCAGCAGGTCGGGATGAATCAGTAGGCTCCAGCCCTTCAGATTTTCAAAGGTTTCAGCAAGTTCCTCCGCATTGGCCAGCCAGCATCCCTGTTCGGGTGCCAGAAAGCTGAGGACCCCTTCGTTGAAATCGTAGGAAGTGTGTCCATAGCGAATGGCTGCCTAACTCAAGCCCTGTTTTATCGAAATCAGGTAAAATTTGCTGTATGACCGGAGTCAGAACGGCCGGGGCATCACGTCAATAGGCTACTGATGCGTAGCGTAAGTATCATCATTTATAATCTTCATCCCTACATACTCTGCCTCACCAATGGATTAGCAAAACAGAAGCATATGCTCGTCCCAGTCGTCACCAAAGTTCTCTTGTTGAAACCTGTTTTCATCTACTAATTCTTGGCAGCTTAGGAATCGGTATCCACCTGTATCTTCGAATTCATAAAAAGTAGCTCCATTATATTTCCGTAGAAAAGCTACTAAATCAATAGGTAATTTGAAGTCGAAATAAGATCCACAAGCTATGAGTTCCTGTTCGTGAGCTTTTTCCGAATAGTAAATTTTGAAAGAAGACCCTCGTAGGTTCGTACTCCTCCTTTCTGGCTTTCTTGATGTAACTGCCCTATCTTATCAAACCATTCCTTTTTCATAGTAGAAAAAAGCACTTAAATAAACCAATACAATAACGGAAAGATAGTAAGTATAATAGATCCTAACATATTCTTTCTAAAACCACATAAAGTGAAGGAGCCCGATTTGGTGTCGGGCTCCTTCACTTTATGTGCACGGGTCTTTATTAACCCCTTATCCCCGGTGATAAATCTCAGCCCAGGTTCGGAGCTGCTTTTCGTGAACGGCGGTAAACTGCTCGGGTAGTAATCGCCATTTCCAGCAGGCACTATTACCAGCGGGCGTATTCATCCGGGCCTTTTCATCCAGTCCCAGTACATCCTGCAAGGGTAAAATGGCCGTTTGGGCCACGGAAGCATAGGCCAGCCGAATCATGACGAAATGAATCGTCTCTTCGGACAGGGAGCCGCCCACGTATTTTTCCAGGTTTCGGTGTTCTTCCGGGGACAAATCCTGCCGGAACCAACCCTTCGTCGTGTTATTATCGTGCGTACCCGTATACACCAGACTCAGCGGCAGGTGATTATGCGGAATATTGACCGAACGCGGCATGTCGTCGCTAAAGGCAAAATGCAGTACCCGCATACCGGGCAGCATAAATTCATCCCGCAATTGATAGACATCCTCGCCAATGTCACCCAGGTCTTCAGCAATCAGCGACAGGCTTCCCAGTTTTTCCTGTAAGATCTGGAAAAATTCGGCTCCGGGGCCGGGTTTCCAGGCTCCGTTTTTAGCCGTTTTTTCCTCGGCAGGTACTTCCCAATAGCTGGCAAAAGCCCGGAAGTGATCCAATCGCAGGCGATCGTACAATTCCATGTTTTTTTCAATCCGATCAATCCACCAGTCGTACTGGCGGGCTTTCAGCACGTCCCAACGGTACAAAGGCATACCCCAGCGTTGCCCTTCTTCGTTGAAATAATCGGGTGGTACGCCCGCTACGCAGGTCATTTCACCCTGTTCATCCAGGTGGAAAATTTCCGGGTTAGCCCAGACATCCACAGAATCGTAACTGGGATAAAAAGGTAAGTCGCCCAGGAATTGTACATTCTGCTGGTTACCATACGCCCGTAACTCCCGCCATTGTTGGAAGAAGATAAACTGCACCCATTTTTCGTAGGTAAGTTCCGCTTCGTGTTCGCAGGCAAACGCGATCAGGGTTCCCGACTCCCGCATTTTGTAGGGTTGCGGCCACTCAGACCAGGACTTTTGCTGCTGATAATTTTTCAGCACCACAAATAAGGCATAGTCGTCGAGCCACTCGGATTCCTGCTGACAAAATTCACGGAAGGCTTTTCGCCAGTAAATGGAAGCCGATTGTTGAAATTTCTGATACGCCTTGGCGAGCATCTGGGTTTTCAGCTCGTTCACCCGCTCGTAATCGACCTGCGACTGAGCCGGAAGCTGATACGGCTCCAGGTCCTTCAACCAGCCGTGTTCCAGTAATTTTTCCGGACTAATCAGCAGGGGATTGCCCGCCCGGCTTGAGATGGAACTATACGGCGAATACGCCTGATCGACTCCCGTTGGATTGAGCGGTAACAGCTGCCAGTAGCTTTGTTTACTACGGGAAAGGGCATCCACGAAGGCATGGGCCTGAGGTCCCAGATCACCAATACCAAAGTTGGAAGGCAACGAAGTGACGGAAAGTAAGATACCCGCATTGCGGTCCAGCATTTCCGGTTCGCCCTGTAATAAAGCCAGGGGTAACTGGTGGAACAAATCCTGTACGCGTAATGATTCGACCGGCATTCCCAGCAAATTGAGCCAGGTTTGGGGAGCTTCTTCGGGTATTACAATCTGCGTATCCTTCCAGTCGATTTCCAGTACCGAACACTTCTGCTTTTCTCCGAGCTGAGCCGCGTGCAGCGGTACGGCTACGATGAACCAGTTTTGCTGGTAACGGCGGGCAAAAGCCAGGACGTGCTCGGCGTAAGCTCCGATCACCTGCAAGGGCAGATATAATCCTTCCGCGAAGGTTTCCGCGTGTTCGCCGCGTTTCAGGAAGAGCTGATGCGTCAACCAGAGTTTAATTTGTCCGGTAAATCGACGTTTCCATAAATCGGCTACCGTAACGCGGTCCAGTTCATCCAGCCACTGCTGGCGAAGCTCATAATCAACGGGGCGGCGGTTGTCCGGATCTACTAAGCTCAAATCCCAGGATTCCGTACCCTGATACACGTCCGGTACGCCGGGAGCAGTAAATTTCAATAGCGTCTGAGCCAGAGAATTGACAATACCCCAATCGGCTATTTTCCGGTGGAAGGGCTCAAACGCAGTCCAGAATTCCCCTTCCTGATCCAGCAATTGTCCGGCAAAATCCTGAGCTGCCTGCTCGTAGGTTTCATTAGGCTTGGTCCAGTTGGAGTGGAGTTTAGCTTCCCGTAAGGCTTTTTGCAGGTATTCGTTGAGGCGTTGCGGGAACTCATCTTCGTCCTGCCCCGGCATGGGGTACGCCCCAAGCACGGTCTGAAAAATAAAATACTGATCGCTGGGGTCCAGCTCCGCATGGCGATGGGCCGCTGACCATTCTTCCACGGTCTTAAGCCATTCCTGCGGTAAATCGGTGAGTACGTTGAGTCGGGCTCGTACATCCTCGCCCCGTTTGGTATCGTGCGTGGAGGTGCCATTCAGCGACAAAGGCCATTTTTGCTGCCGATCCCGCATGAGCTGGTGGAAATGTTCCGGGCTAAGTCCGAATTCGGCAACGGAATCGCCCACTTCATTGTGACCAATGAATCGGTGATACGTATACAGCAGGGTATCTTCCACGCCTTTCGCCATAAGCGGTCCCGAAAACTGCATGCACCGCTGGTAGAAGGGCAGAGATTCAGCCTGATTAAACAGGGTATCCTGCAAAGCCGTTAGTGTCTTTTTCAACTTCGGCTGATCCGCTTCAATGGCAGCGAATACCGCACGGATCGCTTCCTGTTCAGCGGGCTCCAGGGGCCACTGGTTACCGTAATTGCGGTACACCGGACAATAAATCAGCCATTGAGCAATGGCCTCCCGCAAGTCTTCCTCCGCCAGCTCGGGAAGGTCCAATTGACCGTAAAGCCGCACCAGGTTGGTCAGCTCGCCTGCCATGTGGTCGAAGAGAATGGCCGCTTTCTTGCGATGAATCTGTTCAAGAATGGGGGTACGATCGCCCGTCAGTTTCTCATAATATTTGGTAAATGCCTCTTCACTGGCGGTGTTGGTAAACAGGTTGTTAACGTACGAAAGAAAATCGTAACCTGTGTTTCCTTCAATAGGCCAGTACTCGGGTAGCTCTTCACCCGGCTCAAGAATTTTCTCTACCGTCAGATACGTTTCCGGCCCGGCCAGTTCACGCAGTTGTTGCAGGTACGCGGTCGGATCGTACAGCCCATCGATGTGATCGACGCGAAGGCCCTGAAAGACCCCCGTATCCACCAGCGTCTGGATGTACTTGTGAAAATGCTCAAATACCTCGGGTTGCTGGATGTTGAGGCAAATGAGGCCATTTACCGTAAAAAACCGCCGAAAGTTGATTTGCGTATCGGTCTCCGCGTAAAAGCAGAGGCGGTAGTACTGTTCATCCGCCAGTTGCTGAATTTTTTCCGGGTCTTTATTCCAGCTTTCCAGTAACGCTTCCAGATCCGCATGCAGCTCCGTTTGCTCGGCTAAAGGCGTCCAGACCTGTTCAACGAGCGTCACGCCGTACAGACCATCGTCTTCGATACGTTCCAGTTGCTGAAAGGCTTTCGAAAGGGAGGCCGCTTGGGGCAAGGCTTCCAGTACGCGGCCAACCGAAGGTGTACTCAAGGGGAAATCCATTTCATTCACCACTAGCACCAGCTGCTTGTTGTGGTAGGCAACTTTCAAGTCGCCCTTTTGGATTACCTCTTCCAGCGATTCCCCGAGGAAGGGAGCCATAATCTGGCCCGGACTGACGGGATTATCCCAGTCAATGTCAAAAAATGAAGCGTAAACCGAACGTTTGCCTTTCTGAAAAACATCCCAAATCCACAGGTTCGAAGGGGTGTAAGCCATGTGATTGGGTACAATATCCTGCAACCAGCCAATGCCTTTTTCCTGCAATTGAGACTGAATCCGCAGTAAATCCGCTTCCGTACCAATTTCAGGATTGATCCGGTGGGGATTCAGTCCATCGTACCCATGCGTACTACCGGGCGTCGATTCAAAAATGGGCGAGGCATACAGCGTTTGAATGCCCAGTTTCTGTAAATAGGGTATAATGGCTTCGAGTTCCTTAAAGGAGAACGCCTTGTGAAGTTGAAATCGATAGGTAGCGATGGGGTTATTCATGGATGTATAGGAGAATCGACTCCGGTTGAATGGTGAGCCCTGAATCAGGTAAAATGACCTCAGGAGCACCTAAAGGGCCGTTCCAGCGAACATCGGCGGAGTCCCAGCGTTTATGCCAGGCCAGCTTCGCCTCCGGTACAGGTACGGCCTGAGGCTGCTTAGAAAAATTCAAAAGGATGAGAACATCCTGGGTTTCGTGCCAGCGACGAATAATCAGTAAATCCCGGTCTTCGTCTGCCACTACTTCCATTTGACTACGATCCAGATTTTTAAGAGCCGGATGAGCCTTGCGAAGGGCAATCAGTGCCTGATAATACCGAAATAAGGTTTGGTGATGTTCTTTTTCGAGTAAGGACCACTGCAATTTGGATTGCTGAAAGGTTTCCTCAATGGTCGGATCGGGAGCTTCTCCTTCACCACTGTGGAAGTAGGCAAACTCCTTGCGGCGACCTTCCCGTACCAACGCTGAAAGTTTGGGATCGGTATGATCGACAAAATACAGAAAGGGATTCTCTTCAGCCCACTCTTCTCCCATGAACAGCAGGGGCAGGTAGGGACTACACAGTACGGTTCCAGCCAGTAATTTAAGCATTTCAAAGCTTACCAGCTGGCTCGTACGTTCGCCCATCATACGGTTCCCGACGTGGTCGTGGTTTTGAGAGAAGACCACAAATTTTTCACCCGAAATCTGATCCGTATGCACGCCAAATTTCTTATGACGGCGAAAGGAGTACTGACCCGTATATACGTAAGCATCACGGAAGGCTTTCGCCAGGTGATTCATGCCATTCATTTCTTCGTAATAACCCGTCCGTTCCTCCCCGGCCGCTACGCGAAGGGCGTGGTGGAATTCATCACTCCACTGGGCATCCATGGCGAAGCCACCCTGCTCCATAGGTTTGATGTAACGGGTGTCGTTCAGGTCCATCTCCACAATCAGGTAGTGGCTACGGCCCGTTTGCTCGCTCAACGCGTCTACGTGCTGTTTGATTTCCTGCAGAATATGACAGGGGTTGAAATCACGGATGGCGTGTACGGCATCCAGACGGAGGCCGTCGATGTGGAAATCGCGAAACCACATCAGAACGTTCTCTATAAAATACTGCCGCACGCCATCGCAGTGTTCATCATCAAAGTTCAGGGCGTCTCCCCAGGGCGTAGCGTATTTATCGGTAAAATACGGGCCATACTGACCAAAGTAATTGCCATCAGGCCCCATGTGGTTGTACACCACATCCAGTACCACGGCCAGCCCTTTTTCGTGACAGCGGTCTACCAGGTGTTGCAGCCCGCGTACGCCTCCGTAGGAGTGCTGAACGGCGAATGGATACACACCATCGTAGCCCCAGTTCCGTTTCCCGGGAAACTGGGCAATGGGCATGAGTTCAATCGCTGTTACACCCAGCGAAATCAGGTAATCAAGTTTTTCTTCTAATGCGGCAAAGGTGCCTTCGGGTGTGAAGGTACCTACGTGTAATTCGTAAAAAATGTAATCGGCGAGTGGTAAGTTTTTCCAGTGCTGGTCGTGCCAGTCGTAGTCGGATAAATCAACAGCCTGGGATACGCTATGGACCGTTTCAGGCTGCGACAGAGAAGTCGGGTCGGGCAGATGTTTACCATCGTTTAATACGAACTGGTAGGTGTCACCCGGCTGAAGCTCGGTAGTAGTTAATTCCCAGTAGCCAAAACCATCTTTCACCAGTGGATACATCGTATTGGATTTGGTCAGATGGATAGCGACGTGTTCCAGCAGGGGAGCCCACAAAACGATGTGAGCCTCCCCATTGGAACTGAAATTAACCCCGAGCGTGCGAGAACTCAGGTTAATGGATTGCATACTTACTTGTGCGTAGAAAGTGGATTTTTGAGCACCACGACGGAGCGGGCCGCAACGGTAATGGTATCACCGTGTTGGAACGTATCGCCCTCTTCGTCTACCAGAGCCGTACTCGTGTCGAGTACCTTGATCCAGGTCGTGCCCCATTTTTTAGGTGGAATTTTGTAATCAATCGATTCATAGTGAGCATTGAAGAGGACGTAAAAGGTGTCATCCACAATACGTTGACCCGTGGCACTAACGGAACGCAGGGCATGTCCGCTCATGAAAATTCCCAAGGATTTGGCGTAACCATTTTGCCAGTCTTCGTCGCTCATTTCCGTGCCTTCGGGCAAGAACCAGGCAATGTCTTCCAGGCCCGTACCTTTGATGGGCTGACCTTTAAACCAGCCCCGCCGGCAGAATACCGGGTGGCTCTTGCTGAAACGAATCACCTTGCGGGTAAATTCCAGCAATTCGTGATCAGCATTCTCCCAGTTTACCCAGGAAATTTCGTTATCCTGGCAGTAAGCGTTGTTGTTTCCCTGCTGGGTACGGCCCATTTCGTCTCCGGCTACCAGCATGGCTACCCCTTGCGAAAGGAAGAGAGTCGTGATGAAATTTCGCTTCTGCTGGGCTCGCAGGGCTACGATTTCCGCATCTTCAGTAGGACCTTCGGCTCCGCAGTTCCAGGAGCGGTTGTGGCTTTCTCCGTCTTTGTTGTCTTCCCCGTTGTCTTCGTTATGTTTATCATTGTACGAAACGAGATCGTTGAGCGTAAAGCCGTCGTGAGCCGTGATAAAGTTGATACTGGCCGTCGGACTGCGGTACCCTTCCTGATACAGGTCGGGGCTTCCGAGAAAACGCTGGGCAAACTCGCCGAGTTTACTGTCAGCTCCCCGCCAGTAATCGCGTACGCAGTCACGGTACATGCCATTCCATTCGGCCCAGCCCGGAGGGAACTTACCTACCTGGTAGCCGCCTTCACCCACATCCCAGGGCTCGGCAATGAGTTTCACCTGTGAAATGATCGGATCCTGGTAAATGACGTCAAAGAACGAGTTGAGTTTATCAATTTCGTGCAGACCCCGGGCCAGCGTTGAGGCCAGGTCAAAACGGAATCCGTCCACGTGCATTTCCAGAATCCAGTACCGGAGGCTGTCCATGATGAGCCGCAGTACGTTGGGCTGCATCACGTTGAGCGTATTACCCGTACCCGTGTAATCCATGTAGTACCTGCCATCGTGCAGTCGGTAATAGGCAGCGTTGTCGATTCCTTTGAACGAAAGCGTGGGACCCATTTCGTTACCCTCGGCGGTGTGGTTATACACTACGTCGAGAATGACTTCGATACCCGCTTTATGGAGTTCTTTTACCATCGTTTTGAACTCCGTAACCTGCTGGCCCTGTACGCCGCTGCTGGAATAACCCGCATCCGGAGCAAAGAAAGCAATGGTATTATAGCCCCAGTAATTGGTCAGCCCTTTTTCAACGAGGTGACTGTCCTTGACAAAGGCGTGAATCGGCATCAGTTCTACGGAAGTAATACCGAGGTCTTGCAGGTATTTGATCGTAACCGGGTGACCCAGGGCCGCATAACTGCCGCGGATTTCTTCAGGAATATCCGGATGCAACTGCGTAAAACCTTTCACGTGGGTTTCGTAAATAACGGTTTTATTATACGGAACCTTCGGTGCTACATCATCTTCCCAGTCAAAGCTTGAATCGATTACTACCGACTTGGGTAAAAACGGAGCACTGTCTTCTTCGTTGAAGGAAAGATCATCCTCACCGATCTTGTAGCTAAACAGCGAATTATCCCATTCTACCGTACCGGCTAACGCTTTGGTATAGGGATCGATGAGTAACTTATTAGGGTTAAACCGATGTCCGTTTTCGGGTTCATACGGGCCATGAACGCGGTAACCGTAAAGCTGACCGGGTTTTAAACCGGGTATGTACACGTGCCAGATGTGATAGGCCCGTTCTTCCAGCGGAATGCGAATGGTTTCAGTGGCGTTAGAAACTTCATCAAAAAGACATAAATCAATACCGGTTGCATTTTCGGCGAAAATGGCAAAATTGACACCTTTGCCATCGTATTTTGAGCCTAGTGGAAAGGGATCACCAGGATACGTAGTAGTGGACTTCATGTGAAAATATGGGTGTTAGTGTATGGGTCGTACGGTACTCCGGTGCTGGTTGAGCGATTTATTTTCTGCAGCTACAAGGGGGCAGAATGGAGTGCCATAAACCATCACATTCTTTTAAAAAAAGTATCCGATACGCAAATTGAGGAAAAATGGGGAGAGAATGCGGCAAAAATACCTATATATGGCTGGGTGGGATTTCGGGTAGGTAAATGTATGGAAAGCAACAAAAAAAGGTCGTAAGCACGATTATGCACGCTTACGACCCTTTTCAGTAATGAAGGTACTACTAGGACTCGCTTTGATAGACCGTTACGCTCCAGGGGGCAACAGTTAGTAACGTTTTGTCATATACGTGATCCGCGGCAGGAGTAGGCTGACTGCTCTCCAGCCATTGCTCTTCTTTTGAATCAAGGATTTTATTCCAGGTCTGTTCCATGGCCGGCACGGTAAACGAAATGTCCTCACCGGAGAGATTCAGAATGGCCATGAGATGTTCCTGTCCGGAATCATTCTGCCGGAATACTACAAAACCCGATTCATCGATGACCTGAACCCGTATATCGTTTTTGCAGTAATTCTGTAACAACGGAATTTCCCGCCGCAGGCCAATCAGGGTTTTGTACCACCGCCGGATGAGGTCATGCTTGCCCTGGGTCCGTTCTTCCCAATGGAGGATGGAGTCGCGGAAAGTTTGTTCTTCCTGCGGATCCGGGGGTACTTGCTCATCCCCGTCGTTGAATGATTTGAAATCTTTCGTTCGACCTTCCTGCACCATTTTGATTAACTCCGGTTCAGAATGATGAATGAAATACAGGAAAGGAGCCCGCTCGGCGTACTCTTCGCCCATAAACAGCATGGGAACGTAAGGGGCCAGCAACAGGGCCGCTGCCGCTACTTTCAAACGTTCGGTATCAATGAGTGAGGAAAGCCGCTCACCCAGCAGCCGATTGCCCGCCTGATCGTGATTATCCATGAAGGCAATAAACTGGTCGCCCGGAATGCCCGCCGATGAGGCCCCGTACCTACGCTTCCGGAAGCTGACGTATTCCCCGCTGTGCACGAAACCGTCAGTATAGGCTTTAGCGATCTGATCCATGCGGCCAAAATCGCCGTAGCGTTTCTTGCCTTCTTTTTCATCCAGAACGGCGTAGAAGGAATGATGAAAATCGTCCAGCCACTGAGCTGTAAATCCGAAGCCACCCGCTTCCGGTTTCTTAAGAATATGCGGACTGTTCAGATCACTTTCGGCAATCAGCGTAACCGTACGCCCGAGCTTTAATTCCAGTTGATGCACTTTACTGTACAGGTAAGCCCATAAGCTGACGGCTCCCTGATCAAAGATGGTGTGAATGGCATCGAAGCGAAGTCCATCCATGTGAAATTCCTCGATCCAGTACAACGCATTACCCACAAAGAAATCCCTTACCCCGTCCGAATAAGCATCATCAAAATTCAACGCGTTACCCCAGGGCGTGCAGTACTTTTCCGTGAAATAAGGTCCAAAATCCGAGAGGTAGTTTCCTTCTGGGCCCAGGTGATTGTACACCACATCCAGGTACACCGCAATACCTGAGGCATGGCAGGCATCCACGAGTTTTTTCAGCCCTTCAGGACCGCCGTAGGAGTTTTGCACGGCGTAGGGAAAGACGCCATCGTACCCCCAGTTCCGCTGGCCCGGGAACTGGGCAACTGGCATGATTTCCAGGGCATTGATACCCATATCGGCTAATTCCGGTAATCGCGGAATGATGGCTTCAAACGTACCCTCCGGCGTAAACGTACCCACGTGCAGTTCGTAGAGCACCACTTCCGGAAAGGGTACACCCCGCCAGGTAGCATCCTGCCAGGCGTAAGCGGCGTGATCAACTACTTCGGAAGGACCGTGTACGCCCAGGGGCTGGAAACGCGAGGCGGGATCGGGGTAAGACTCCTGATCATCCGGACGGAAAAAATACTGCGAACCCGGCGGTAAATCGGATACTTCAGCGAAAAAATAACCCTCCGCCTGCGGTTGCATCTCGATCGTCCGGGGCTGAGGCTGGACTACCTGGAGCAGCATGCGTTGCTTGTCGGGAGCCCATACCGTAAATGTACATTGATTATCACCTTGATAATCAGAACCAATTTTTTTCATGACTGCGGGGATTCGTCGTCTAGAATCGGTGAAGGTGGATGTATGAAGTAAAGAATTAATCGAGTCGAATCAATAAACCGGCGTCGCCACTGAGGGCAATGGTATCGTGAATGCGTTGCCCTTCGTCTTCAGGGAAAGTAGCAATTTCCACAACCCCATCCAGCGTAATATGTTCTGCTTTGAAGTACGCAGGTCGGTGGGTCAGGTTGAGGATTACCAGAAAACGGGAACCCGTAGAAGCCTGACGGATAAAGGACAGTAACTGTTGATCGGAATAAACGGGAATGTATGAACCCCACATCAGCGAGGGTTCGGACTGCCGGAGTTCAATCAGCCGTTTGTACAAGGTAAGCATGGAGTACGGATCTGGTTTTTGCGTCTCCACATTCACGCGGCGGTAGGTATTGGCCAGCCGGAGCCAGGGTTTGGCCGTACTGAAGCCCGCGAAGTTGCCTTCCGTCCATTGCATGGGCGTACGGGCCGGATCGCGACTCAGATTTTTGTCGGGCATGTTCAGACCCTGGGGATCCTGTACCTCGTCAAAGGGAATGGGTACATCCTGCATCCCGATTTCATCCCCGTAATAGATCGTCGGCGTACCGCGTAAGGTCAGTAATAACATCGCTGCCACCCGGGACTGCTGAATACCCACGCGACTGGTAATGCGGGGCTGGTCGTGGTTGCTCAGTACCCAGTTGGGCCAGCCATACTGAGGTAAGGCCCCTTCGTACTGACTGATGGAAGCGGCCAGATGGGGAGCGTCCCAGGACAACGTGAGCAGTTGAAAGTTAAACGGCAGGTGAGCCCCGTTGCCATCGGTGCCGTAATAAGTCATCAGGCGTTGAATGGGGAGATAGATTTCCCCAATCATCATGCGTTCCTTGTAGTGGTCCAGTACACTCCGCATTTTACGCACGATCTCGTGTACTTCGGGCTGATCAGTTGAATACACGGCCAGAACCTTTTTAACATTCGATTCATGGGCCTGATAATCAGGGTTGATGGGATTATCGCGGAACTGTTCGTCCTTGATCATGTGCCACATCACATCCACGCGGAATCCGTCTACGCCTTTTTTTAGCCAGAAGTGCATGACGTCGAACATCGCCTGCTGTACTTCCGGGTTCCGCCAGTTTAAATCCGGCTGGGAAGTCAGAAAGGCGTGATAATAGTATTGCTGCGTTGCTTCATCCCACTGCCAGGCACTCCCGCCAAATTCACTCAGCCAGTTGTTCGGTTCGGAGCCATCGGGGCGGGCGTCTTTCCAGATGTACCAGTTGCGTTTAGGATTATCGCGGGAAGAACGGGATTCCTGAAACCAGGGATGCTGATCGGAGCTATGGTTGGGAACCAGATCCAGCAGCAGTTTCATATCCCGGGCGTGTACTTCCTTGAGTAAGGCGTCAAAATCCTCCATGTTGCCAAATAAGGGATGAATGCCCTGATAATCAGCAATGTCATACCCGAAATCGTCCATGGGCGAAGGGTAAATGGGGGAAAGCCATACGGCTTTGATGCCCAGCCATTTTAAGTAATCAAGGCGTTTGATTACGCCCTGTAAATCACCGACACCGTCGGCATTGCTATCCTGAAAAGAGCGGGGATAAATCTGGTACACAATACCTGATTGCCACCAAAGGGGATTGGCTTCGTTCATAAATTAGGGATTGGTTGAAGGAAAAGGCTGTAAAAAAACTATGCTTCCGGCTTAATGGGAGGTATCCAGTTTACGTCTTTGCAATGATTACACTCATGCTCGGGTTTCAGGGGCTGAAACATGGTATTCCCACAATTCTTGCAGACAAGCCGATCGTCTGCTTTGGGTTGCTCCTCAATAAGTTCTGGATCTTCATTGGGAATTACGGAGAGACCCGGCTTCGGGTTTTCGTTTTCAATGAGTGTAAATTTACCGTTGGCTTCAATGTACAGGCGTCGAACCTGACCCAGATGCAGAATACTGGCGGCCCGAAGTTCGGCGAAGAGACGTTCGCGGGTAATGCGGGAGTGTTGCATCGCTTTGAGTTCAAGCACCCCATCTTTCACCAGAATCTCCATATCATCCTGCGTAATCGCCTCAAACTTTTCATTTCGGGAAGCGATACGAGAAATCCAGCGTTGCCCGGCCACAATGATAATCGCAATGGCGATTGCAGGCAACAATCCCCGGTCGGGCGAGAGTACGGGCATACCAATCGCAGCGGCCAGAGAGGTCAACGCCGCCATTTCATTGCGGTTGAGCTGGGAGGCCATCCGCCGCCCCATGATTCGGATACAAACCATGAGCAGCAGGTACACGAAAGTCATCCGGATGATGACTTCGATGAAATAACTGGCGGGTAATTCACCGTAAAAGATCCGGAGCCAGTCGTCAATTTTAATATCATCTGGATTCATGCGAGGCAGGAAGAAAGAATTAGAGAATAGCCGTGCCCCAGTCTTCGACCTGGCAGTGGGGGCACGGGCCGGGATGGGTCTTTTTTTCGACGGTTTTTCCGCAATTACAGCAAACAACGTACTCTACTACTTCCCGCTGAATGGCGTGAATGGACGTATCACTGACGTTCGGTGGCAGGGTAGATAAACCCGGTCGGGCTTCTTTTTCAGGATAAATACTAAACAGGCCACTGGCTTCCAGATACACCCGTTTGACCTCCCCGAGGTTATAATACTTTTCAGTTCGCAAAACAGTGAAGAGCTGCTGGTGCGAAATACGGTTTCTCATCAGTTCTCCAACGTCTAAAACCCCGTCTCTGACCAGAACGGTAGTGGTGCCCTGCATGAGCATTTCTACGTTTTTGTTTTTGAATCCCCACAGGGTAGTTAGTCGCTGGTACAGCAATGCACAGATCATGGCGAAAATACCCAGCCCGATGCCCCGGTCCGGGGCCTGCATGGACGGGGAGAGAATGGCCCCGGTGGTAAGCATGACGCCCATTTCGGTAATGGAAAGTTGCCCGTTCATGCGTTTACCCAGCAACCGCATCATCACCAGCAGGAAAAAATAAATAATCAGGGTCCGAAAGAGAACTTCCAGAAAAAATATGGGCGGGGCCATGCCCCACAGAATTCGGTTCCAGTCGTCGAGCTGGATGTCACTCTTTTTCATGGAAAGTAGAGTCAAACGTAGTGAGCAAGGCCTAAAAAAAAGAATGCCCACCAGTCCAGTAGAGCATTTAAGTCCGCTTAAAGGAAACAAGTTGAAAGATCTATGCATGCAACCAAGGAAAAAGGCCTAAAATGAGACCCCCAAATTTCAAGGGGATGTGGTAAAAGTACCCCGAACCCTGAGCCATAGCGATGCATATAGACGAGCCTCATTCGATAAAAGTGTATAGGTGAAAAAAAACAGAAAATTTCTTTTCAAAAGTGATAACCTTTCGGGTTTTAGGGTGATAAACCAGTAGAGCTGCTTGTTTTAACCCACACCTTTATCTTTTCAACCTTCAACCCTGAACACCCGGCGGGGCGGTCCTGATGACCGCTCCGCTTCGGTTTAAGCCCTCCGGCTTTGGAACTAATCCTTCAGAGGCCGCCGTTACCCAGCCAGTTAGTTACCCAATCAACCGGTAAAGCCATGTTAAATTTTGAGTTTAAAAACCCAACCAAACTTATTTTTGGAACGGGAAAAATTGCCCAGTTACCCCAGGAAATACCAACCGATGCCCGCGTACTGCTGTTGTACGGTGGTGGAAGTATTAAAACCAACGGGATTTATGACGAGGTTAAAGCGGCACTTGCCAGTTACGAAGTCGTTGAATTTGGCGGGATTCCGGCCAACCCCGAATACGAAGTACTACTGAAAGCCTTGTCGATCATTAAAGAACAATCCATTACGTATTTACTGGCCGTGGGGGGTGGTTCGGTCATTGATGGGACGAAGTTTCTGGCTTCGGCAGCTTACTATACCGGCCCTGAACCCTGGGATATTTTGAGTCAGTCCATCCGTACGGAACACGCCATGCCCTTTGGTACGGTACTCACCTTACCGGCTACGGGTTCGGAAATGAACTCCGGAGCGGTTATCACCCGGGCCGAAACGCAGGAAAAACGCTCCATGGGTGGATCAGGTTTGTTTCCGGCGTTTTCAATTCTGGACCCTCAGGTGGTTCGCTCCGTACCGCAGCGACAACTGGCCAATGGCATCACCGACGCCTTTACGCACGTACTGGAGCAATACATGACCTATCCGGTCGGGGCTCGCTTACAGGATCGTTTTGCGGAAAGCATCATGCAAACGCTGATTGAAATCGCTCCCGTGATCATGCAAAACCCGTCTGATACCGATGCAGCTGGTGATTTTATGTATTGCTGTACGATGGCCCTTAACGGACTGATTCAGAAAGGGGTACCGACCGACTGGGCCGTGCACGCCATGGGCCACGAACTTACGGCTCTCTATAATATTGATCACGCCCGAACGCTGGCTATCATCGCTCCGAGTCATTATCGGTATAACTTCCGCACCAAACGCGAAAAACTGACTCAGTACGGCCAACGCGTATGGGGTTTGACGGGGCCTCCAGAGGAAGTGGCCATCCGGGCCATTGGTCGTACGGAAGAATTTTTCCACTCCCTCGACATCAAAACCAAACTCTCGCAGTACACCGAAAACTACGAAGGTACGGCTGAACGCATTGAGGACCGTTTTACGGAACGGGGCTGGCTGGGACTAGGCGAACATAAATCGCTAACGCCTCAGGATGTACGAGCCATCGTGGAAATGAGTTATTAAGGTTTAGGATCAAACTTGATACCTAACACAAGGGCCCCGGAAATCAAAATTTCCGGGGCCCTTGTGTTCGTACCTTTTTCTAAAGGGAAGCCCAGTGAAAGAAGCCTCCGATGCATAAAATCAAACCTGATACTCTAAATCAAACTTGATACTTCACTCAACCATTTACCGAGCCAGTACAATACCCGCAAACGAAGCCAGCGAGGGCAGGGTAAATGCAACGGTACCTTTCTGGTAGGAAAAAGGAAGCGAGCCTTGCTGACCCAGTATATGAATCCGGCTGGGTTTGAAAGGACAGGCCATCTGGAAACGCAATTGCTGAAGAGGTACGGGTGTAAAATACGTGTTACCGCTAAAACCGGTCAGATTGACCAGGTGTACAATCCAGCCATCGCTGGCCGATTGCTGGATTTTCTGGGGCGTGTTTTCGGTAAATTCCTGGACAATGACTTCCACCCGGTCGGGAGCATTGGTCTGGACAAGGTGGCCCGCCGATGGATATAGCCGGTCCAGCACATCAAGCAGGAGGTTTTTGTGTTGCTGATACCCGTGCTGGTAATACAGGCGACCGAGATGAATGGGTAACAGGGCATTGGTACTTTTGCCGTAGGTTTTTAGCCCCATGGCATAGTAGCCCGTGGGGTCGTGGCCGCCAATGATTTCGGGCGGACCGGGTCGTCCTTTCGCCAAAATGGGCAAGTAGGTGGTGTCGGCTGCCGAAAAATCGTAGAGACCCAGATTGAACTTCCAGAAGAGCATTTTCTGTCCCGGAAAACGTTTAAACGGTGCCTGCCGCTCGGGACTCAGGTAAAAACCGCTGCCGTCGTGGTCGCTCTGAACTGCTTTCGCCCCGAATAATTCGGCTAAGGCCACTGGATGATCAGAAAGGGTACGGTTCGTCGCCAGCAGACTGGTCCCCTGCTGACTGATTTGTTTTAACGCCTCCACCGAACCTGGACTCAGATAGGTGAGGTCAGGAAGTAGCAAAACCCGGTATTTTTTCAGGTCCTGGACCCGTCGGGCAAGCTGCGAATCTTCAATAATATCGAAAGGCAGGTGAGCTTCCTTGAGCATGAGTTGAAGGCCCCGATACTCCTGCATGGGTAAACCGCTGGGCCAGGAACCCGGAGCAATCAGAGCAATGCGGGCCACGGAACGGTAGCGACCAAAATACTTTTCATAGGCTTTATGATGGGCGTAGATTTGACGGATGACCTTAAAATTTCGTTCGTCTTCGTAGCCCCGCATGTCACCCATCATGCTGATATCCAGTCCTGAACCGTTGGCAATATTTTCGTAGAGGCGGATTCTAACCTCTTCTGGTTCTACAGCATTGTACCGCGACTGAAAAGAAATCTGCTGAATGCTGGCGTTACTGATGATGTGATCCGGATAGGAATGAACGGCATTGTTGACATTATCCGATGCCGTATAGGGCCAGTAGGGAAGTGTAGTCGAACTTTGGGATTCGTGGCGGATGATGTCCACGTATTCATCCATGTAGGTACAAAGAGCCACCTGTGGATTTTTGGATTTAATCAGCTCGTGCAGGCGTTTGGTCCAGTCATCGACGGTGTATTTTTTAAAGGCTTCGTAGACCTTATACACGGAATCCCCTTTGTTTTCTTTCACCGGTAAGCGAAGGCCCTTGCTGTAGGCGGCAAATCGCTTCTGGTCGTGTTCATTCTGATCAATCCCATGGTACACGCCCTCGTAAGGATTATTGACCTGATACCCCGGCATATTCAGAAAAATACCATCGATGGGAAAACGGTCCATGACTTCGGCGATGATCTCAAAAGCCTTGGTTTGTACGTAGGGAGCGTTGATCGAAACCATCACCATGTCCGTATTGTAGACCCGCTCGCCCTTGGGAGACAAGTAACACCAGTCGGGATGAGCCTTGAAAATGCTTTCGTGCACCCGGCTGAAATCAAAGCGTACCATCACCCGGATGCCCTGCTGGTGGCACTTCCGAATCAGATCATCCATCAGCGTGGGTGAGCGGAGGTAAGGATTCTGGTAGTGAAAATCCAGCTTGGTGGGATAAAAAGCCATAATACCCCCAATGTTGATCAACAGCGTATTGGCCGAACTTCGCTGCAAATCTTCCACGATGGAATCCGGATGCATCGTAGCGGCTTCGTAAGCGGGCATGTTGAACTGAATTACGCGGAGATTATTGGCTTTCCACCAGGGCATCGACCGTGGCCAGTCCGTATGGGATTGACCGTAGGCCATACTTCCCAGGAGAAGCAGGATCAGAGGAATGAATCGTTTTAGCATGTATAGAGGTTAGCGTTTCCGACGAAAATAGCGGAAAATCAGCAAAGCCTGCTTCCGGCTGACCCAAAACAAAACCCGCCCGCTACCAGTTGACACTTATCATCTGCCAATCCCCTCGGAACGAACCCACGCGTTCGTCGCTATTCGTATGAATCAGACACCCATCGATCAACACGGCTTAATCGGAAACATGAATACGGCGGCTCTGGTCTCCTGCAACGGAACCATTGATTTTCTATGCCTGCCCCGGTTTGATTCACCCACGGTATTTGCCCAGCTACTCGACTCGGAAAAGGGCGGTTACTTTTCCATCCGGCCCACGTTTTCGGATTTAACGTACAAGCAGCTTTATCTAACGGATACGGCTATACTGGTGACCCGCTTTTTCTCCGATTACGGCATTGCCGAACTAACGGACTTCATGCCCGTGCACGAAGAGGGTTCCCGGATGACCGTCATTCGTAAGCTAATGGCTGTACGGGGAAACATCGAGTTTGAAATCCAGTGTAAGCCCCGTTTTTCGTACGGTCGAATCAGCCACGAAGCTCAGGCGAACGAAATGGGAATCCGGTTTACCGATGCGGACGGTCAGGAGTTACAGTTATACAGCGAAATTCCGCTGGAGCTATCCGAATCAGACGTCGTATCGCGATTTCGACTGGAGGAAGGCCAAACACTATGTTTTATTCTATGCGATGAGAGTAAGCTTTGTGAGGAAAGCAAAACGCCCGAATCCAGTATCGCTGATTTATGTAAGACGTACTACGACGCCACCCATGCGTTCTGGAAAACCTGGACCCGGCAGTCTACTTATAAGGGGCGTTGGCGGGAAATTGTGATTCGCTCCGCCATTACGCTGAAACTCATGTCCTCGCACGAACACGGCTCGGTAGTTGCGGCCCCTACCTTCGGTTTACCTGAGAGCTTGGGCGGAGAACGTAACTGGGATTACCGCTACGCCTGGATACGGGATTCGGCGTTTACCATGTTTGCGTTTCTGAAACTGGGTTTTCTGGATGAAGCCCGGCGGTTTATGGATTGGGTGGAACACCACTGCCTCAACGAATCCCTGAAACTGATGTATACCATCGACGGACAAACGCCGCCGGAGGAAGAAGAACTCAGTCATTTTTCGGGTCATAAAGATTCCAAACCGGTTTTGATTGGTAATGGTGCAGCTACGCAACGTCAAATGGACATTTACGGGGAGCTGATTGATACCATCTACCTGTTCAACAAATACGGCGGCCACATTACGTACGAGTTCTGGAAAAAACTCAGCAAGGAAGTCGAATTTGTCTGCGGACACTGGCGACTGCCCGATCACGGGATGTGGGAAATTCGGGGGGAAGAAAAACAGTTCCTGCATTCATTCATGATGTGCTGGGTAGCCCTGGATCGGGCCATTCGCATTGGAGATGAACGCTCGTTTCCCTACCCAAGGGAACAGTGGTACCGGGTACGCGACGAAATCTATGACTTCATTTTCAAAGAATTCTGGTGTGAAGAAAAGGAAGCTTTCGTACAGGTTCGGGGTGGACAAGCTCTGGATGCTTCCGTATTGCTGATGCCCCTGGTTCAGTTCATTACGCCCAATGAACCCCACTGGCAGAAAACCATGCTGGCCATCGAACGCGAACTCAAGCTGGATGTACTCATTTACCGGTACCGCAACGAAGAAACGCAGATTGACGGACTGGACGGGGAAGAAGGGACCTTTACGATGTGTTCGTTCTGGTTCGTGGAGTGTCTAACCAAGGGTGGACAGATTGAGCGAGCCAGTAATTTCTTCGAGAAAATTCTTGGCTACGCCAATACCCTCGGCCTGTTTTCGGAACAGCTCAGTAAACGGGGCGAACAGCTGGGAAATTATCCCCAGGCCCTGACCCATCTGGCTCTGATTACAGCAGCCATTGAACTGGACCGAAACCTGGGAAGCTAAACCACCAGCAATGGATCAGGCGGCTAGGTAAAACCTGACCGCCTGATCAACGAATCAAAGGGTTGCCCCTTAGTATGGAAAACGTACGCCGTAGCTAACTTCCGGAAACTAATAAAAGAAGCTAAAACCTATGCCTCAGGCTGGGGCTGATTTTGCTTCTCCAAAGCCTGCCGTAATTGCAGGTTGTCCCGCGAGAGCGATTCAATCTGTGATTTCAAAAAGGCAATCTGGTGTAGCAGGGCATCGACGGTCCGTTCGGTTTCCTGCCAGGGAGCAGCGGTATCGAGTGTATCCGCCTGGTGCGAATACGCCCGGCAGGTAGATGAACAGAACTTAGCCGTTGAGCGGGAGGCGAAAAAGGGCGTACCGCACCACTGGCAGGTTTTTTCGAAGATTTTGGCGTTATGCTTGAATCCTTCCTTGCTTAAACGGGGCATAGGCGTAATGGTCAGTGATCTCTAAAGGTACTAAAATTGTCATAACGCCATGGCAACGTTAATTATTTTTCTTTCGCGGTCTGCTGTTCGAGCGAAGGCCTACTTATAATACGACACCTTTCACGGCAGGTTGCGGTTTAGGCAGATCTTTATCGCCCCAGTGTTCTTTCAGGTTGGTTTCAATGGTGAGACTCATGGCCGTCATCGGGATACCCTCCATCCGATTTTCGAAAGGATCTTCAATGCGTTCACCCAGTAAATCCAGACACAGGAATACAAAGGAAATAATCACGGAGACAGGCATGCTGGCCCAGCCGATTTCCTCGACAAAGACAAAGGGGAGGAGGGAAGCATGAATGAATACGAAAACGCGGGAAGAAAAACTATACTGTCGGGGAAAGGGGGTATTCTTGATGCGTTCGCAGCGACCCTGGATGTTATTGAATTCAACCAGAATTTCTTCCACTTTAGTAAAACGATAATCCGATAGCCAGCCTCTCTGGTAAGCCCGTTTCAAATCTTCCCCCTGCAGGTTGAGCAGATAATTGGGTGGGTTATTCTTCTTACAAAAGACCTTGTATTCCTGCGAAGATAGAAACGATTCAGTATCTGAATACTCATTGCGTTCTTCGTAAATTTCTTCCTGGCTGGTGCGATTGTAAGCCTGGGGTCGCCGTAAGAAAACCCGCAGGGCATGCACAAAGGCCATGTGTCGGTATACCATGCGATGTTGCAGTTCCCGAACTTCTGCGGCTTCTGCCGGATCTTCGGGGATAATCATAATGAGTACTTCCCGCCCCCAGGCCCGGCTGTAATTCACTAACAAACCCCAGATCTGGCGGGCTTCCCACCAGCGGTCATACGCATTGTTGTTCTTAAAGCCTAAGAAAATGGAGAGTGCCGTGCTAATCGCTGTGATGGTTGTGAACGGCAGGTGTAAATGAAAAAGGTTGTAATAATCGTGAAGTAGATAGACCGTTACGGAAAGCACGGTATAGTAAATCAGCCCTTTCCAGGTATAATGGAAGATAACTTTCCAGCCAAGATTGCGATCAATGAACATACGATGAAGGGAAGCCAGAGAGAACGTGTGTGGTGTAGAATTTTCAGCATTAGAAAAGTTTAATGCAGGATATTAACCCGAAAAGAACTTAAAAGTTTTTGGAAGTTCTTAGGAAGAAAAATTGACTTTGTTAGGCAAGCAATGATTAGTATATATATAAGGAAGTGTATTACACAGCTGTAAATATTTAAAATTATTATAACGTAAAAAAAACGTTATAATGTTGATTTGTATAGACAAATGTTAAATAGTGTTCTTATAGCTCTACCCTATTTAACTGTATAAAGTATTCAACCTTCTGCCTTATCGTATCACAGAAGGTTGAATAGCTATCTTACCAATGGCCCGGCGTAAATAAAGCACCCTGTTGATCGTCCGCTCCGAAGAAAATACGCAGAGCTGTTCGACCTTCGCGGTCTTTCTCCCAGGCATAGCGATATTGTTTTTGAGCAGCGGCTATCTCCTGATTATTGGCCGGCCTTTTGAAATTTTTACCGGGGTAACAACTGTACTCACCCCGGTACGTTCCCTGCTGAGGCGTGAGTGTGAACGTTTGATTGCCCGGCTGCATGGTGCCCTTCCAGTACGTATAAGAACTCGTGCGGCAATTGTAATAGGTTGCTGAATTGAGTACATACATTTCAAACGTGCCGTTGGCCTGTACGTGCAGAGCATGGCCTGTTCATTAGCGGCTCCCTTGTAACTGCCATCTGTACCCCAGAAACTGGTGGGTGAGAAGCGGCCATAGCTCCATTTACCCGTTGGAAGCGAACTGGCCCATACGCTCGTTGTATGAAGAATGAATACGAGCATCAAAAACGGTTTGAACGAAGAAATCATTTGATTGAAGGAAAACGGTTGTTTCGCCTGCAACCTAGCCTCAAAGCGGACCTTTCACCAGGTCAATCCGGTTCAACTGCTGAGAACTTCTGCTGAAAGTCATCGATTGCCTGCTGAACTGTACTCCTTACCTGACCTAACCAGACTGTTTTGACTTTTGCATACGCCCAATAGATTGATCGCTTTACACGCTGCATCAAAACCATAGTTCCGGCGTAGGGAATGGTAGGCATAACGATTGGAATGAAGCTCATTTCGTACAAAAAAGCCCCTTACTTGTACGGTAAGGGGCTTTTCTGTTTAACGGCCTGGTTTAGGCAATACCTGATGCGTCGCCGCCCAGCGTTGCCACAGGCGAGCCAGTTCGGTCACTTTTTCAGGATGTTGAGCGGCCAGGTTCAGCGTCTCGGTTCGATCCGTTTTTAGATTATACAAATGCCAGGTGGAATCTGAAGCTGTGGATACCAGTTTCCAGGAACCCTGCCGCACGGATCGAGCCCCAAAATGTTCATTGAAAAGCTCCGTTGGCCGGTCGGCGGACTTGCCTTTAAACGAGGGAACCAGACTTCGGCCGGTGCTGACAGGAATGGCTTTACCATTGATCTGCGTTGGGTACCTGGCTCCCGAAAGTTCACATACGGTAGCCATTAGATCCATGACGTGTCCCACCTGATCACTGTACGAACCCTTAGGTGCAGTAATCCCCTGCGGCCAGAACGCAATGAATGGCGTATTAACTCCGCCTTCGTACGATTCTGCTTTCCAGTACCGATAAGGAGTATTCGCCACCGCTGCCCAATGTTTTCCCAAGGAAGCGTAGGTGGTCTGCGGCCCGGGCAACGCCTGCTTCTCGGTGGCATACACAATCTTCCGGCCATCCCGGGTTTCGCTCGGACGGTCAAAGCCTGGTCCGTAAGCCGCACAGTTTTCGGAGCTGGCCCCATTGTCCGACAGAAAAACGATCAGGGTATTGTCCAGCTCGCCCGTCTGCTTAAGGGCCTGAATGATACGGCCAATGCCCTGATCCATCCGATCAATCATGGCCGCATGTACACTCATCGCCCGGGCGTCCCAATCTTTGGTCGGATTCGCTTGCCAGTCGGGTAAATCTGTCGGGGCAAGTTTCGCCTGATCCGCTCGGATGAGTCCCATGTTGACCATTCGCTCGTAGCGGGCCTGTCGAATGGCTTGCCAGCCCGCCTGATAGGTTTTTTCGTATTTGGCAATGTCCTCGGGTCTGGCCTGTAAAGGCCAGTGCGGAGCATTTTGGGCAACGTAGATAAAGAATGGTTTTTCCGAAGACGCGAAGGATTTAATGTAAGACACCGTCGTGTCATTAATGGCGTCGGTATGGTAGTAATCCTTGGGCACCTGCCGCACGGGTTCGGTACCATTGACCAGACTAAAAGGATCGAAGAAGTCCACTACGCCCCAAATGGTACCGAAAAATTTGTCAAATCCCCGACGGGTTGGATATTGTTCCAGCGGAGAAAAGGTACCGAAGTCTTTCTGATGATTGAGCCAGGCTTGCTGATCAGTTCCTTTCGGCTGGACGAGTGTATTCGATACGTGCCACTTTCCGGTCATCGCCGTTTGATACCCAGCCGATTTCAATACTTCCGCCAGCGTAACCGTCTGGTCCGTAATATGCCCCTGGTAACCGGGCTGGTTCTCGGCATCAGTCATTTTGCCAATGCCTGCCTGATGATTATACAAACCCGTCAGCAGAGCGGCTCGGGTAGGGCAACACCGGGACGTGTTGTAAAACTGCCGGTAACGCAGGCCATGCCGAGCCAGGAAATCAAGATTAGGGGTGTGAATTTCGCTACCGTAGCAGCCCAGGTCTGAATAACCCAGGTCATCGGCAAGTATCAGGATGATATTGGGTGGCTTGCGGGCGGGTGTTTTCGCTTTCCAGGCTCCAAGCATTATTCCCACCATACCCAGGGCCAGGGTGAGCTTACACAGTATATTCATGACGTATAGAGGTTTGGGTCAAAAATATAGCATTTTCAGGTTGTTGCCACTACGCATTCCTGATTTGCTGAGGGCGTTATTCCTGAACACAGAGCTCTCTACGAAAGCTTACGGGTCAGGATCATCGATAATAGGGTGGGCGAGGAGCTATTTACCACAGATACCTTCATGGCTTACTTTTTACTATTTAACATAAGGTCAATTATATAACATTTTACATGCTAACTATCATTCGTTTATTCCTTACAGCTTATCTAGTAATTCTAGTGTTATACAAGACAAGTACCAGTTAAGAGTAGTTAGGTTACATTAAACTATTTGAACGTACCGTCTGCAACAAATCAAATCATTTAGGTTGCTTTTTTCTTTTTCTGCCCCGGTATTCTCCAGTTGGCTGAAAGGTTAGAATTGTATCAGTATTCGCGAAACGCAGGCCTAAGATTTCATGGCCTTTCGAGCAAATTTGCAAAGGTTCTCCGGTGGAATACGGATTTGCCAGTCATTTATAACGCGTATTGATTCATGAAAAGATTCCTGTTTACCGCAGTCATTCTTTTGGGTAATGTTACGTTGCCTGTCTTTGGACAGTCCATCATGCCTGAGCGAACGAATGCTAAGATAAAAGTTCAGCCCGTCGTACCGATCCGGGCATACGGTTTCCCGTTGAGTCAGGTCCGGCTACTCGACAGTCCTTTCCGTCAGGCCATGCAGGCCGATGTGGCTTTCCTGAAAGACCTGGAAGCCGACCGGCTGTTGTCGGATTTCCGCAGTCATTCGGGCCTCAAACCCAAAGCTGAAAAGTACGGCGGCTGGGAATCTTCCGGACTGGCGGGACACACACTGGGCCATTACCTCTCCGCCTGTGCCATGCACTACGCCAGCAGTAAAGATCCGGAATACCTCAAGCGGATAAATTACATCGTGGATGAACTGGCGGAATGCCAGAAAGCCCGCAAAACGGGATACATCGGAGCCATCCCCAAAGAAGATACGGTTTTTACGGAAGTCGCCCGCGGCGACATTCGCTCCCGGGGTTTTGACCTCAACGGAGCCTGGTCGCCCTGGTATACCGTGCATAAAGTCATGGCGGGTTTACTGGATGCGTACCTGTATTGCGACAACGCCCAAGCACTCTCTATCAATGTCGGGATGGCAAACTGGGTCGAACAGACGCTGAAAAACCTCAATGACGAGCAGATTCAGAAAATGCTGTTGTGCGAGTACGGCGGCATGAATGATGTACTGGTGAATACCTACGCTCTGACGAAGAACAAGAAGTTTCTGGACCTGTCCTACAAATTTCACGACCGCTGGATTCTGGATTCACTGGCCCATCACAAAGACATTCTCCCCGGCAAACACTCCAATACGCAGATTCCCAAGCTGATTGGTACCGTTCGTCGCTATCAGTTAACCGGAAACAAAGAAGACCTTGAAAGTGCTTCTTTTTTCTGGAATACCGTAGTCAACCATCACTCCTACGCGACCGGTGGCAACAGCAATTACGAGTACCTGAGTACTCCTGATCAGCTCAACGACAAGCTGACGGAGAATACCATGGAAACCTGCAACACGTACAATATGCTGAAGCTTACCCGGCATTTGTTCGCTCTGCAACCTTCAGCGACGTACATGGATTATTACGAACGCGGCCTGTACAACCACATTCTGGCCTCGCAAAACCATACCACGGGTATGATGTGTTACTTCGTTCCCCTGCGGATGGGTGCCCGGAAGCCCTTCAGCAGTCGGTACGACGATTTCACCTGCTGCGTGGGTTCAGGCATGGAAAACCACACGAAGTACAACGAAAGCATTTATTTTCAGGGAAATGACGGCAGTTTGTACGTCAATCTATTCATACCCTCCCAACTCAACTGGGCGGAAAAAGGGCTGGGCGTAACTTTACAGACTACCCTACCCGCCGACTCTACCCTATCGCTGAGCTTTACTACTCGCAAAGCCGTTTCCTTACCCGTACGTATCCGCAAACCCCATTGGGCTACGGAAGCCGTAGTACTATTGAATGGAAAACCGCTTTCACAGGTCAACGAAGAAGCGGGATATCTAGTGATTGACCGAACCTGGAAAACGGGCGATGTACTCGAACTCAAACTACCCACGCAACTCTATTCGGTAGCCATGCCCGATAATCCGGATCGGAAGGCGTATTTCTACGGTCCGCTGATTCTGGCGGGCAATCTGGGCCCCAAGGAAATTGATCCGGCTCAGGGCGTACCCGTTTTTGTCAGCAATGACTCCAATCCTAATCACTGGATCAAGCCAACGGGTCGGCCCCTGGAATTTCAGACGACGGCCCTAGGCAAAGAAGGTACGGTGACCTTACAGCCTTTTTACGCTCTACAGGATGATCATTACAGCGTGTACTGGGATGTATTCAACAGCCAGACCTGGAAAGAACAGCAGAAACGTTACGAAGAGCAACGCCGCCAGGCCCGTGACCTGGAGCTTCGCACTGTAGACAACCTTCGCGTGGGTGAAATGCAGCCCGAACGCGATCACGACTTTTCGGGCGACAAGCTGGAAACGGGTGAGTCGCATACGCGGAAATTCCGGGTAGCCAATGAGGGGGGTAGCTTTCAATTCACCATGAAAGTAGCTCCCAACGCGAAAAATACGCTGATTGCTACGTACTGGGGCATGGATAACCGGGGTCGCCAGTTTGACATTCTGGTGGATGGCAAAAAGCTCAGTAGCGAGGATCTCAACCAATATAAAGAGAGCCGCTTCTATGATATTTCCTACGCATTACCCGCTGAAATGACTAGCGGCAAAACGTCCGTTGTCCTCACCTTTCAGGCAAAAAAAGGAAATCAGGCGGGGCCGGTATATGGTATTCGGATGCTGAAGGAATAGGAACCCACCGGACCCAATAACCTGCTTTAGCTGCGGCAAACCATTGGTCACAAAGTTCTCACCTTCAACAAATAACTACGTATTTTTCCGTCTCACTAAACAACCCTATCCTATGTTCTTATTTAGCATTGGCGGACCGGAAATACTACTCATGTTGTTGAGTCTCGCATTTTTCCTGGGACTGATCTGGATTCTTTCCAGCTTTTTTAAAGGCACCAGAGGTCGATAAAACGGCACCCCTACCCTTTATACGAAGGCTTACACGCGTAGTGAACCCCGAAAGCCCCTGGCGGCGTAGTACGATTCAGCTCCGTTGTGGTAAACAAAGACCCGCCCGTAGCGGCAATCTGCAAACAGGGCCCCGCCGAGATTCCGGATTTCGGCGGGGGTCTTAATCCAGCTGGACGTTTTCTGATCGAACGCTCCGCGTATCTGCAGCTCCCGATAGTTTTCTTCCGTCAATAGTTCAATGCCCATCGCAGCCGCCAGATCGAGAGCACTATCTTCTGGTTTATGTTCCTTCCTCGCATCCAGTGCTTTCCGATCATAACATAGACTGCGACGACCTTTAGGACTTTCGGGGGCACAATCGTAAAAAAGGAATTCTCCCGTCTTGGCATCCTGAGTCAGTACGTCAGGTTCTCCGCCCGTTTCTTCCATCAACTGAAGCGACCAGAGTTTTTCGGGGTAGGCTTCCAGACGGACCTGTACGGTAGGCCATTCAAGCCCCGGGTGGCGTTGATGGTTTTTCGCAAAACGAGCCTTCAGCGTGTTCAATAAGGCTTCCTGCTCTTCAGCAGACAAAGATTTAGAGGGATTATTCATCACCGTTATAAGGTTAAGTTTTCACAGATACGCAGGCGTTCGCCTGTTCTATTTAGTGCTCAATCAGTTGGCTGACCACTTCCTGCAACCGATCATGAGCCCAGTTTAAGCCCTTGGCAAAAGGCAATTGAAGGAGCTGATCCCGCAGGGCAACCGAACGAAATACCTGATGCATGGTAAGTCTACTCGTGGTATCAGATAAAGCTTCAAATTCCAGAAATTCCAGTTGTACGTCGAAAGGAGAATCTTCCATTTGAAACGTTCGGGTGATTTTTTGATCTGGTATACATTCATGAATGACACCATTGGCCCGAAACACGACTTCTCCCTGGGGATTCGTCGTTTCAAACTGCCAGCTACCGTGGGGTTTACTTTCCAGCTTCAATACTTTGGTGCCCATCCATTGCTCCACGAGTTCGGGAACTACGTAAGCTTTAAACAGTAAGGCTACGGGTAAGTCAAATTCCCGGGTAATCACCAACTCCTGCTTACCAGCTTCGGCCTGAATCTTTGTTTTCTGGGTCATGACTCCTTGCTTTTTGAGGAATAGTCTTTCATAAGGGCTTCCAGTGTGTTAAACCGCTCCTCCCATAGTTGACGGAAAGGCTCGATAAAATCAGCGACCTCCTTCATCTTTTCTGGATTCAGTTGGTAGTATATCTCCCGACCGTTGGGTTCGGCTTTGAGTAATTCGCATTCCGTCAGTATCTGTAAGTGCTTGGAAACCGTCGGGCGGGCGGTATCAAAGTTGGCGGCGATTGCTCCCGCCGGCAGGGCTTGAGCGGCCACCAGCAAGAGGATTGCTCTTCGCGTGGGATCAGCAATTGCCTGGAATACATCTCGTCTTAAATTCATTGCGTAGTCATTTGACTACAAATAAAAGCGTAGCTAAGTAGCTACGCAAATTTATTCCCATAAAAAGCTGGTTTTGTAAAGAAAAACCCCGGCCACTTAAGGGGCCAGGGTTTTTAAACGTACCTGAAGGTAGGTTGCTTATTTCTTCGCTGACGATACCAGCGTAATCGTCTGCGTTTGATTGGTCAGGGGAATTACGTAGGCTTCCCGTTCCTGGGCAAATGCTTTTTTCGGATGATACGACTGTTTACCCGTTTTCAGTCGAAGATATGCCGTTGGCGTAGTGACCGTAGCGGGTTGAAGGCTAAGCGTAACGGTTTTCGTTTGCGGGTTAAGCGTTACCTTTTCAATTTTTCCGGCATCCAGACTGATATCCAGCCCAACACTCGCCAGAAATACGCTGGTCCGAGCCGCTGTGGTAGGCGTCAGCGTCACGTCTGTTTTGCTTTTAGTCACGTTTCCGCCAAAACCCAGCCAGCCAAACTCCGGATGTTGCGTCAGGAAAGCGGTCGTATTCACCGCGTAGCCAAAGAATCCGCAGCCGTAATCGCCCGAAAGAGCGTCATTCTCAAGCGTAGAGGGGAACGAGTGAAAAGCGGCGGGTCCGAATCCGTCTTCCGTAATGTTGGCAATCGCTCCCATCAGGCCACCGTAGCCCACGCGAAGCAGGTAGAAATCGTCCGGCTGATCGCGGTAGGCCGTCAGTACCGGGATGGCGTTGAGACCCGAGCCATAGTGGTGAATTTGCCGTTCGACCCGAGAGATTTTTCCACCGTACAGAAAATCCCAGTACCGACGGGCGTTGCCGTTGTAAGCCCAGTGCGGTAGCGTGGGCATATAACCCAGAATCGCATTCAGCGTTACCTCGGCTTTGTCGCGGTAGCCGAAGTAATACGACCAGATGTAGACTTCTTCCTGACCCGTGGAATCCCAGGGCATTTCGCTGCCGAAGGGATACGCCAGCGATTTCCAGAGGTCGGCCCGTTTCTTCATGGCCGCTTCCAGTTCGGAAGCCAGTGCCGTAAGTCCTTCGCGTTTCAGGTCTTTCAGAATCAGGAAGAAAACGGTGCCTTCCATCTGTCCGAACTGAGCGTAGTACGGAGCCAGCTTCACCATGCCCAGAGCCGTTTGACAGGCGTTTTCCAGGTAAAATTTCCAGTCCTGCTGCGTGACCAGATCGCGGTGATTACGGGCCATTCGGTACATGACCCAGTGAGCCGCGGCTACGTGCGGATAATTGTAAGAACGACCCAGCGATTCGGCTTCTTTACGGGGCCAGGCCGACCAGCCCTTGTAATTGACCGCCGTACTGTAGGTATTCGGCGGCATGGAATCGGGCTGGTAGTAAAACAGACTCTTCCGAACGCCGTACTTTTCCGGACCTTCGTTGTGCTGAATATTGCCCCACAGGGTCTGGTTGACAAAGCGTTCCAGTTTCTGAATTTCCTGCTGATTAGGCACCACCAGTTGTTTCATCATCGCTCCGAGCCAGCTTCCGGCCCCGCCTTCGTCACTGAGACCCGCCACCCAGGCCCGGCTGTCCTGCGTCACCTGCTGTTTGGTTTCGTAGTCGTAACTAATCACCGAGGGACTGCGATGAAACGTATCTTTTGGTACCTCGAACCACTGCTTCGTCGTCAGGAAATTCCCAAAATCAGCAATCGTTTCGGCTTCGGGTTTCACTACTTTATAATGAATCGTTTGCGTCAAGCCATCCTGATACTGAATCGTCAATCGAGCCCGTCCCCATTGTTTCCCGCGAATCAGATACGCTTTCCAGCCGTTTTTGGTAGCCAGATCAACCTGCCAGCTCAAAGCTCCAGCAGGTTCTACCTGCACGGATTTCACTGCCGAAGGGTATTTCAGAAAAAGTCGGGCGTTCACATCCTGCGGAACCACATAACCGGGGATACCCACTGACACGGGCCGCTTCTGCTCCACCAGGGTCGATTCAATACTACGAATAGCCGGAGCCAGGACCAGCTTCAGACCGTAACTTTTACTTTCGCCGGGTTGCAGCGTCAGCGACGTCGGCTGATTCCAGGGCTGAGCTTTCGACCAGTCCTTTTCCGCGTGGGCTTTACTGTGAACCATCCACTCGTGAAACCCTTCAAACGTAATGCCCCGGGGGGTGGGGTCATCAAGTAAAGGATTGTACGCTTCAAAAGGCGTATTCCCCTCGGGCAGTACCAGCAATACCGGACCTTTGCCGTGCAATCGGGTTACCTGCAAGTATCCGGCTTCCTTGCCAATGTAAGGATCATAGAACACATTGCGGTCGTGGGCCTGCTCCAGCGTATTTCCCTCCAGAATGTTGTTGAAAATCAGCGGAAAACCGAGTGATCCGATTTCTACGGGCTGCGTACTTTTGTTTTTCAGCGTGAAGCGTACCACCCAGCCTTTACCCGACTGTTCCCAGCTTCGTTTGACTTCCAGGGGAAATTCGGCGGGAAAACTAGGCGACAAATCGGCGGAAGCCGCTGCCGGTTTGGTAGCAGGCAAGGTCTTGACATCGCCTCGCTTCTGAGCGGAAGAATAGGCCTGCCAGTCCGACTGCCCCGGAGTACGAAGCCGTAGATTAATATCTCCCAGATGATAGAGTCCATCACTACTGCGAACCTTGAGCCGATCACCGGGAGTAAAATCAAAGCCTTTTTCTGCATTAGGTTTCAGCGATGCCACCGTTTGCGAGGCTTTCACCAGACGTAGCTCCAGGGCTGGGCCCGGCAAGGTTACGTAGCCGCTTTCCAGATGGAGCGTCGATGGTTTTTCCTCCAGTTTTTTCCAGGGAGACTGTTGAGCCCAGAGCGGCGTAGTAAGAGCGAGTGCACTCACTACTAACACGCGATGGGTCATCGTTTTCAAGTTCATTGTGAAGTAGTTGTTCAGGGGTTATTTAGCAAAAGAATAAAACTTCCAGCTGGTCTGAAAATCTTTTCGAAGCGGCTGTTGGGTCAGCAAGGCCCGGATGAATTCCACGGGCAACTCGTTGAGTTGAAGGATGGAATCGTGAAACTGCTTATCCGTCATTTTTCCGGAATCGACCAGCTCCCGACGGAGGGCCATAAACTGAAGCCCACCCGTCATGTACGCCAGCTGGTACAGCGGTTCGTAACCACCCACGAAGGAACGGCGTACTTCTCCCTCGGCATTGGCCCGCTCATGCCCGACCCGGTCCACCAGAAAGTCAATGCACTGCTGGGGTGTCCATTTGCCGAGGTGATAATTAAGCGAGAAGATAATCCGGGCACAGCGGTGCATTCGCCAGAACAGCATACCGATTTTATCTTCCGGTGACTGCGGAAATCCTTTATCCCAGAGTACCATTTCCCAGTACAAAGCCCAGCCTTCAATCCAGAAGGGCGTCGAAAAACGACGGCGGTGCGTCTGATACCGGTTGTTCATGAACATTTGCAGGTGATGCCCGGCAATGAGTTCGTGGTGCACCGTCGAGCGGGAAAAGTGCGGATTGTTTCCCCGCATACTCATCAGTTTATCGGCGTGTTCCATCCCGGAGGTTGGGTACGAAATCAGAATCTGTTCGCCGCCGAGAAAGAAGGGATTGATCAGTTGCCGCTCGGGGGTCATCATCCCCATTCGCCAGGTTTCTTCCGCCAGCGGTGGGATCGTAATCAGGTTGTGCTGCTTGAGAAAGTCCATGGATTCCTGATACAGTCGCAGGATCAGTTCGGGTTGCTTTCCGGCGGGTACATAACTGTTTTTGACTTTTTCCTGAGCCGCCCGCCAGTCATTGCCAAAACCCATTTCACGACTGGCTTTCAGTAATTCCCGGTCGCACCAGGCAAATTCCTGATTGGCAATGGTGAGTAACTCCTCGGGCGTGTAGGGAATGTATTCCATCTTCAGCTGACGCATCAGCTCCTCGCGTCCAACGGCCACGCCTACAATTCCACTGCCGTCCTTGGCCTTTTCGCCCAGCTGGGCCCGGGGTTGAATGGATCGGGTGAGTTTCTGTAATTGTTCAATGAGTTTCGGGTACGGTTTGGCCATCCACCAGGTAAAGGCGGGGTCATATTCGTTGTAAAACTCGAATACACTTTTAATGGCCTGTTCCAGTCCTTTCACCGTTTCTTCCGCCCGGCTAGCCAGTACAGGGTCCATACTGGACATCTTTTCCAGTTTTTCTTCAGCCTGAGCGGCCTGTACCGTCCAGGTACTGAAATCCTGGGCGAGTGCTTCGGCGTTGAGAGCCAGTCCCCGCCGCCGCTTTTTTTCCAACCCGTAAATCGGTTCAGCAAAAGGAAACCAGCCTTTGATGCGTTCGGATTCCTGATCGGCCACGGTATACAGCCGCAGGTCTTCTTTCAAATCCCGTTGAAACAATAAGAAATCAACCTGATTGTTGGGCGTCAAGGTTTTGAAATCGAGCTTATCCAGTTGCGAGAGGTACTGCTGATTCAGCTCCCTGAACCGCTGGCGGCGTTCGGGTGAATTGGCAATGGTATAAAACCGACGCAGACTGCCCAGGTCGGCCTCGTATTGAATAATGTGCTGGCTAAGTTTAGTCGGGTCAGTGGGACCCTGAGCCGTAGCAAGGGTACTTACGCTCATGAGAAGAAGAAAAGTGATACGCCGAACGTGCATAAACGGGAACGGTTAAGAGTGGTCAGTACTAACGCTCAGATCGGGACGCTTTCCCGGGCGTTTCTTCCGTTGCTACCGGGGCCGCGTTCCAGCGGGGCGGCTGTACGTTCAGCAGGTGACGTACGAAGAAGTCCCGGCGTTTGCGTTCGCCAAAGTCACCACCCGCCGAATGGCCCATGTTAGGTACGACGACCAGTTCAAAATTTTTATTCGCCCGAATCAGAGCGTCGGCTAGCTGGTAAGTAGAGGAAGGATCGACGTTATCGTCCATTTCACCCACGATGAGCAGTAATTCACCGCGTAGCTGATCGGCGTGCGTGACGTTAGAACATTCGGCGTACTGTGGGCCAATGGGATAACCCATCCACTGCTCGTTCCACCACATTTTGTCCATGCGGTTGTCGTGACAGCCGCAGGAAGCTACGGCTACTTTGTAAAAATCGGGCTGGAAGAGGACGGCTCCCGCGGCATTTTGACCTCCGGCGGATGTCCCATACACGCCCACCCGTTCCAGATCGAGGTACGGATACTTCTGAGCGGCGGCTTTCATCCACAGAATCCGATCCGGGAAACCCGCATCCTTCAGATTTTTCCAGCAGACATCGTGAAACGCTTTGGAGCGATTGGAAGTCCCCATGCCGTCGATCTGTACGACGACGAAACCCAGTTCCGCCAGTTCGTGCATGGCCGTATTGGTCGAAAAAGCTTTCGGCACAAAGGCACTTTGCGGACCCGCGTAGATCATTTCAATGACCGGGTATTTCCGCGAAGGATCAAAATTAGTGGGTCGAATGATGATGCCGTGAATGTCCGTCTGCTGATCGCGAGCCTTGGCGACAAAGGGTTCGGGAGCCTTCCAGCCCGCTTTTTCCCATTCGGTAAGATCGGCTTTTTCCAGCGTTGTGATAATCGACCCGTCGGTAGTCTTGCGAAGCACGGTAACCGGTGCCTGATTGATCCGGGAATACGTATCGACGAAGGTGGAAAAATCCGGCGAAAACGTAACCTCGTGCTGGGCTGCTTCGGGCGTAAGGGCTTTCAGGCCTTTCCCATCGAAATTAATCTGGTAGTAATGCAGGTAATACGGATCTTCGCCGGGCGTTTGGCCACTGGCGGCAAACAGAATGGTCCGTTTCGCATCATCCACGTGGACGACATTCCGAACGACCCAATTTCCTTTGGTAATCTGATTTTTGACCTGAGCCTTGGCCGCGTCATAGAGGTAGAGATGATTCCAGCCATCGCGTTCGGAAGCCCAGATGATTTCCCGGCCATCGGGTGTATCGTGGCGAAAACGCTTGCCGCTGTAGTCGATGAAGGTCTTGCTTTTTTCCTCAATCAGCGGACGGATGCGACCCGTACCGGCCTCTACTTCCAGCACCCGGTACACCTGATGGCCGCGTTGATTGTATTCCAGCGTAAACGCTTTGCTGTCCGCCCGCCAGTTGGGATCACTCAGTTCGTACTGCTGAGCAATCAGATCCATCGCAATGGGCAACTGCTTTCGCGAGGCGATATCAAACAGCACGGGTTCCTGAATGGGCAAGGCATCGCCGGGTTTGAGGTAATTACGGGTTTCCAGTTTGGGCTGGAGCTGATCCGTGGGCGAGGAACGAATCAAATAAATAAGATGCGGCGTATTTTTACGCGTTTTCGTTCCCGCCAGTTTCGTACCATCGGGCGACCAGCGAAGATCACTGCTGTAGTACTCCCCTTCCGAGCCGTCGAAACTCATCGGAAACTCCTCTTTACTGCGTTCGTTACGAACGTATACGTTGTAATTTTTAATAATAGCCGAATAACTACTGTCGGGCGTGTACAAACGTCGAACCTGCTCGCCACGTGAACGATCGCCCCAGTAGCGATTCATAGCCGACATACTGCCTTTCTTGCGAAGTTGTCCGGCGTCGTACGTCCATTGGGAGCCTTCGGCGTCGAAGGAGAAACCCGTAGCCGTGCGTTTCAGTCCCTGGATGGGCAATTGGTACGCGGGAATGGTTTTGCTCAGGGCTTGTTCAAGCTGTCTGGCTAATCCCTCCTGATCGAAAGCATTGCTACGTTTGCCCGTTTGACCATCCACCTGGATATACTCCCTGCCTTTCGTAGTTTGGATCATATACACCAGGCCAGTACCGTTTTCCTGCCAGTTGATCTGTCGGGGAATGTGGTAAGCCCGGTCAGCGAGCTGCTTTTTTAGCGTTTCGCTTCGTTGATAATCGCGTAAAGTTCCCTGGGCGTGAGCCGTAGTGAGTGAACAGCAAAGGAGCCCGATGAAGAGGTATCGCATAAACATAGGCGGATACAAATGAGGTTAGTGTAATACGGGACGCAAACGGTTTCGTTACTCGTATCCGTTTGCGTATCTTCAAAGGTAGATAACCACCTCTTAGACTAACTCCCAATATTTACTAGGCTTTGATACTTTTTTCACTAGTTTTTTAGGGTTATTTAGAATATCTGCCAAATATTTATCAGTACTGGATGATTTGTTACCAATAAAAAGGAATATCGGATCGTAACTTGAAATGAAATCCATTAAAAGATGGGCCGGGTTGAAAACCAACTTTTAATGATTGGTCGAGCCAATGGCTCTGGGAAGTTTGCCAAGGCTTGCGGGGAAGAGTCGTAAGCTAGGCTCATATTGTAGAAACGGATTGAAATCAAGCGATATACGTACGTTGCGTCAATATATTCAATTTTACGTACTTACTTCGCGTCCCTATCACTACATCAAAGCCTGTCTGAACTTATACCGTACCAGAAACAAGGGCGAGTTACTACAGAATTTTAGCGGTTACTGACGAATGCCCCGAACTGCTTTGCCCGAGCGTTGAGCATGTTACTACTGAGCAATGATCTCGTAGGAATTGCTTGTAACCTTTAGATAGGCGTCTCCAGCAGAGGAAGTAAAATTTTTTAGCAGAAAATAGACAGAGTATTTGTGAAAATAAAAACCATTAATAACTTTGAACCACAAAGTACTTTTAGAAAATTATTAAAGCACTGATCGATTACCTTGAACGTATTTTCTGATTTTGAAAGCGTAATCTTTCGTGAATGCTTAATAGTACCGTAAAACCCTATTTTTTATTCGTTCACTTTGCATCACAAAGTACTTTAACTAATTCATAATCGATTCAATACGCAACGACCATGACACCGATCAGCTCATTCTCCAGCCCATCTTTCTTTACTGTTTCTTTCGTTAAACACCTGGTCGTGGGAACCACGCTTGCTCTACTGCTGATTTCCTTTTTTCTAGCGGGTGTGAAGCATCCTAATCCAAATTGGCCTGCGTACTGGATGGTTCGTCCGCTGGTACTGGTTCCCGTCGCGGGGGCTCTGGGTGGTGGTTTCTTTTACATGGTCAGACAATGGGGACAACACGAAACCTGGAAAAAAGTAGTGGCTACGCTGATCGGCGTACTGGGTTACCTGGTAGCCGTATGGATGGGTACGATTGTGGGCCTGGATGGCACTTTGTGGAATTAATCATTCGATAAGCGTTAAGAAAAGCTTCCATGAAAGAGCAAATCCGTAGTCAGCTGCACGATCCCCGGCAACTCGAACACTTGTACCGGACCAACAAAGGATCGTTTAAACGGGAATTCAACAGTCTTTATCCCGAACTTCGGGGTAATCCCCTGGCCGACTTCTGGCATGAACGGCTTCAGTACGAAGGCGATGAACTGCACTGGGGCAGCCGCGGCGAATTACTATTCATCGGAATTGCGGCTTTACTGGCCGGACTGATTGCTAAATTTCCCGTCATCTTTGGGTTCCGCGAGGAATTTTTCTATCCCCGGAATATCGGCTTTATTGCCTTTCCTCCTTTACTGGCCTATTTTGCCTGGAAGCATCGCTTGTCCACGTCCAACCTTGCAATCATCGTCGCTCTGAGTCTGGGGGGGCTGGTGTTCATCAATGTTTTCCCGGATGTATCCAGGAGTGATACACTCGTTTTGTCGTGTATTCATCTGCTCTTGTTCCTGTGGTCAATACTTGGCTTTACGTTTGTAGGAACCGTAAAAGATGACCCGGAAAAACGGCTCAGCTATTTACGTTACAATGGCGATCTGATTGTCATGACTACGTTGATTCTGATTGCTGGCGGCATTCTAACGGGTCTAACCCTGGGCTTATTCGAGTTAATCGGCCTGCACATTCAGAAGTTTTACTTCGAGTACATAGTCATTTTTGGCCTGCCTGCGGCTCCGCTGGTGGGTACCTACCTGACGCAGACCAATCCCCAGCTCGTTGGCAAGGTATCTCCCGTGATTGCCAAACTATTCAGTCCGCTGGTACTCGTCATGCTGGTGATTTATCTGATCGCCATTTTCTACTCGGGGAAAGACCCTTACCAGGATCGCGAATTCCTGCTGCTGTTTAATGCCTTACTGATTGGGGTGATGGCCCTCATCTTTTTTTCGATAGCGGAAACAAGCAAAAACCAGCAGCGAATGTTTGAGGTCTGGATACTCGCCCTCTTATCGGTAGTAACCATCGTGGTGAATGGCATCGCCCTGTCAGCGATTGTATTCCGAATTTCAGAATGGGGCATCACGCCGAACCGATTGGCCGTGCTGGGCAGTAATATTTTGATACTGATTAACTTACTACTCGTTACGCTTCGACTTTTTAAGGTCATCGCCAAGAAATCAGACCTCATTGACGTAGGTAAAGCCATGGCCTTTTACTTGCCCATCTATAGCGTTTGGACGGTGATCGTTACGTTCCTTTTTCCCCTGTTTTTCGGATTCAAGTAAGTCTTTGGCATTCTTAGGATTTAGATGATCTGCCCCTTTCTGTAACCAAGAGGCTGGGATTTTTCTACTAATCGGTACGGGTTTGGGAATCTGCACTAGCCTAGTCCTTTTTTCAACCAAACCACCAAACACCGGTAGGACCTTGTATAAAATGCGGGGAACCAGACCAGCCGGGCAGGCACAGCCTACGAAGGATAAAAGTCCGTAGCGAATGCTACGGACAACCCGTCCCGATTACTGCATCGAATTTCTATAGTCACCTCGATCTGGAGGGGAAACTGGCATTCCCAGCCGGAAGGCTATCGGTTTGAAAACTTGCATCTGTTTCCCCTACACCTGCTCACCTATCCAACATCAACCACCCAAGTAATCAACCTTCATCCTTTATTACCCAATGAAAGGTTTCTATATCGTCCTGATTATTATTTGTCTGTTACTGTTTTTTACGCCCATTCTGAGCTGGGCTGTCTTTGCCTTGATCATGTCCACCTGTAACGAGGAACCTCTTCCCTGGCCAGAAAAGCAAAGGGAGTTGCAGAATGCGGCTTATTACAAAAATGTGGAAGTCAATATGCCTCGGTACAGCAAAGTCATCGACCTTTTATACCAGCAAAAGGATGCTTTGCTCGAAGAGGTTTTAAAGGATACGTTAAAGAGGGAGTCGGACGGCTGTTATACGTTTATCACCGAAGAAAAAGCAAACCATCAATCGTTCACGGTGGTACCCAAAGCCGTTCAGAACCAGTTAGCTACCTATCTGACCCCCGAGGAGCAAAATTCTTTATCGTATGAAGTATGCAGCAATGGAGAAATAACCATACGAATTGCACACCGAACGGATCGTGATAAGTACATCAATATCGTGCATCGGGTATCCAACTTTGTTCACCACAAGTCACAATTTTACGACTATATCTACAAAGCCAAAAAATACAAGTCTTACTACTATGTCATTGAAGTCCAAGAGGCCTTTAATCAGATTGATCCCTGTGGCTTGTTCTGATTATTTTCCCGTATAGGGTTTACCGGTAGTCGTCTAACATCCTTTTGTAAAAACGGATTCGCTTCCATAGGTCTTCACTTTTTCTCCCATGCGTACTCGTTCAGTATGGCAACTGTTACTTGGACTAGCCCTGACAAGCCTGGTTATTCTCTTACCCATTTTAGCCTTACTCATGCTTGGGGCAGGCGGTATGGACTATTACGAAGACCTGCCCGGTGGGTATCTCTTTCGGGGTGGTGATGGAGATGCAATTCTAGCTCCTTTAGGCAAGGAAAGTATTGGCGGTAAAGTCGTTCAGTATGCGTATGATGACACCTTCATTATCGCTCGACAAAAACCCGAATATCGCGAGTATCAAACTATGATTGCTGATAGTGTAAGGCGAAATAATCACAAATATGCCGCCAACAGCTATGCGGATATTATGGAAACCAGTACCCTGGCTGATCGAATCATAGCCCGTGATCCGTTCTATCAACGCATCTTATCAGCCAAAGAAAATTATTGGATTATCGATCATCGCAGCCGTAAACGTTACGGACCTTTCACTACAAGCGAGTACCAACAGCAAAGACAGATATTACGCATCCCGGCTTCTTTTATTCTGGAATAAAAAGGGGAAACCGGTTTTAGTAAAAGCCATCGTCAGGGTAGTTCCTTGGTAGAAACAGCGGGTCAAAGCGTTTGCTAGCTCGGCTTATCGGACTGTAAATCTTCGTATTGCTGTCCGGCCCGCCCATGAAACTGCCGCAGTGAATCAATCAAAGCCGGTGGGGAGAGTACCCGTACGGAATCGCCCAGTCGGGCCAGTTCGAAGACTAACTCCTGATTGATGATAATCGACAATTGCACGCGAAATTCTTCCGGTGTATCCAGCAAAATATCTTCTTCCCGAAAGGGATAAAAAGGCTGAGCCTGAAAGCGAAGGCCCTCCCGGTGCGAAAAAGATAAGACTACTTCTTCGGCCGGATGATCGTATACGGCTACCCCTAACGCCGGACGAAAGTAAGCGTCCGCATCAAACGGTGGGGGATCAAACGGTAGTTCGCTCCGCTTAAGCGTTCCCGTGACCACCCGATCTAAACCAAAAACCCTTAGTTGGGGCGGATCCAGCTCATAGCCGATGATATACCAACGGTTGCGATGTTCCTTGAGCAGGTGCGGAAAAACCGTTCGTGAGCGGGACTCCGATTCGCCGTATTTCTGATACTGGAATTCAATCACCTGCTTATGCAGACAGGCCGCCAGTACTACATCCAGCAACGCATGGCCTCGACCCGACGGTACGGCTTCGAAAATGATATGAGCCTGCGACTGTAGAGGCTGACCGAAACGGAAACGTACGGCCTGTTCAATCTTGTCAACGGTTCCGCGAAAATCAGAGAATACGGCTAAATCCCGGAATTGATTCAACGTTGCTACGGCGTTTTTCAGAGCGGCTACGTCCTGATCCGTTAGCTCGATCTCGACCGTTTTCAGGTCAAATGCCTGGGTATAACAGTAGCCACCCCGCCGACGGTCATAATGGATGGGAGCCGCGTACCGCTCCCGCATCCGGACGATGTCTTCTTTAAGCGTACGTTCGGCCACGCCACAATACTGCATGAGCACAGCCGTAGGAACGGCGGCTCCCCGGCGAAGCTGCTCGTTAATAGCTTGAAAGCGTTGCGATTGGGAGGCGGGCATGGAGATAATCTTTAAAATTAATTCAGCATCGTGCATGGAGTCTGCACGCAACTTACAAATCTTTGTCAGGCTAATAAAGAAAAACTTTTTACTTCGTGTTAACCTTTTGACCTAGAACTGGATACGTAGATATGCAATTTCGCTTAACCCTCCGACCTACTTCAACTCAAACGCTGGTACCGTTTAACTACGCGTATCGGCTGAGTGCCTTCATTTACAGCGTACTGGCCGACGCCGATGTTCAGTATGCTCAATTCTTACATGATCAGGGCTACACATATTCCTCAACCCGACGATTCAAGCTTTTTACGTTTTCGGATCTGATCATGCCCCAGGCCCGGGTAGATGCCAGAGCTGGTGGCTTATGGGTGAATAGTCCTACGATCGAGTGGGTGGTAAGTTTTTACGTAGATGAGGCGGCCCAGCATTTCATTATGGGTCTTTTTCAGGATCAGAAGTGCGTCATTGCTTCTCCCCGCCATCGGACAGAATTCATCGTCGAACGGGTAGAAGCTCTTCCCCTCAACATTACAGAAAATACCCTATACCTTCGAACCCTTTCTCCGGTAGTCATCGCTCAGAAAGACGAACGCGGCATGGATCAATACCTGCATCCCGCCGACGAAGCCTTTGGACCTTTACTGGTTTCGAATCTGCTGGCAAAATGGCGTAGTATACCTCTGGTAGCGGATCGAGAAGATTGGATAGCAGACAGCCTGACCTACCGATTCGTAGCAGGACGATCCGAACCCAAATCCCGGCTAGTCACGATCAAGGAGAACTCGCGGGAGGAAACCAAGGTGCGGGGGTATTATGGGTTTTCGTTTGAGCTAACGGGGCCAAAGGAGATTCTGGAATTGGCTGTGCTTGCGGGGGTAGGGCGGTATAATGCGGAGGGGTTTGGGTGTGCGAGTAAATAATAACATATAATCACTTAATAGTCAGTATAGTACGATTAGAGACAAGCATATTATATTTCAATTCTGTCACTGACTTTGAAAAGTAAAAATATGTCAAAATAATAGTGTAAGCAATATTTGGTAGAGTTAAGCATATTATTGGATTGTTTTTATCATAGCATTTGTTTTAGTTTGTTGAGAACAACAAAAACAGCGTTATGAAGAAGCATGCGGATACTCTAATAAATAGACCTGTACGATGCAGTCTTTGCGGGTTAGCTACTCAAGCAGAGCGAGAAGACCACTGTGAAATATGTTGCAATTTAACCTTCTTTATATGCGATGATACTGTTTAGAATCTATACTGGCAGTGCGATGCTCAATAACGCGTTGCAAACTATTGAAGCATTGACCAATCAACGTATCAATACTTTAGATACTAATACGTTACTTAAACTATTCAAAAATCCGTACAATGACGGTTTACATACCCTTACACGCTTAAATAAGCGATTGAAGAGCTACACCATGCTCTTTTCTAAAAATGGCCCGCTGCTCAATGATAAAGAGTTTGGTGAAGCCATCTACAACCAACTCATTGCTGGCATTCTGGAAAACCCTGAGAATGAGGGTCCGTATACTTGCGAATTGTCAGGGTTGAGGTTCAAGACTACATTCGATGCTTTCTATGAACAAACACTCCGCAAGGTAGGTTATCCAGCCAGTAAAATTAATGGTAAGGATAAAACTGTCAATCGATGTTGGTTTCCATTACTCGGTGGGTTAGGCTCTGATGCTCAGGCTTTACCACAAGCCAAATATGCACTTACGGTACACCCTATTTGTTTGGCTATTATGCAATTTTTACCCTTATCTGCGGTACTTTACAAAGGTGGAATTTTATTGATTGATTCATCGAATGAAGAGTTGTCTAAACGGCTAATAGCTGATCATGTAGCCCTCATAAAAAGTAGAGCTACGGCAGGTTCATCGAATTCATCGGTTGATAACGTTAAGGATTTCACTAAAGGCCATTACTTAGATAGAGCCTTGCAAATTCTTGCGGATAAGGAGCGAAATGATAAAATCACTGCTTTTAATCTTTGGAGTTTTACCAATTCTGGAACAGGAGCTAGTTGTGAGATAGATCGTATTCCAAATCAATTAATCGTCAAGCTACTCAAGTTGTACAGAAGCCCTTCACTGAGGCCAACGCTGGAAGGGATTTTAATGAATTCAAAAATTCAGTCTGGTTTCCTAGATTCTCTCGAAGGAAACTTAGATTTCTATGGGCTATACGCCAACAAAAATTCAAAAGGCGTTTCTGTTCAATTTTATGAGGAATATCAAAGGCTCATTAGAAATGATGAAAGGTTAGAATATGCCAAATATATTGCCCACCTGTTAGCTAAAGAAGAGTGGAGTAAAGCTCAAAAGAAATTCTTAGAAAAAACAGATGCTCCTGCTGATGACTATGCCTTATATAAAAGCATGGTTTACGAATCATTAGTAAAAGCAGCAACTCGTAAAGAATGGCATTGGACTTATCACATTTCGATTCTCAATCATCCTGAAAGAAATCCCATAGATGCTGCGATTAGTCGGATGTATAGGATGGTCCATTTCTATTATCTACACTTATTAACATCACCAGATGATATCGGCGTAACAGTCCCTGCTATTTCTAATATATCTAACCTACCTGTCGGCCAATCAGTTAATCTATTCTTTCATTTGCTGGGTCAGGACAAGCGTAGCTACAGCAGTCGATGGTTAGGGTCTCGGTATCAGGAAGGCAGTCCATTGCCGTTATTAATTCGAGAAGGCAGTCAGTTTTATGAGCTTGAAGTAATTTATGCTTTATTGTTCGACGCAGAAAACCGATTAAACGCTTATGGCCTTCGTGACATTGTAAGAATCTACTTAAACTATTACCGTGAAGAGTCAATACCACGCTTAGAAAAACAACCCATCAACCTCCTTCCTAAAACAAGTATTGAACAAAAGGACTACTTGCAACATTTTCATCAGTTCGCGAAAGAATATATCTATTACTACCAGGAAGGACGAAGCAAAGGTCAGTTGGATGAAGAGAAATTTCACCAGCATGTACTGATTCCAATGCGGAGAGAGAGTTTTCAAATTGCTCAATGGATAGATTCTGTTCGAGAAAGTATGGCCAAACTTGAAAAGGAATTGGAACTACCTTTTGCCTCTTCAATTCCTCCTGAAAAGCTTCTGTACGATTATATGGGCAGATACAATCCATCGTTTGCCCGATTTGCTATTGAATATCTTCTAAATCAATTTTATCACCAATTAACTCATTCCTTTATAACACTTTAATATGGCAACTCTTAATAACATTACTGGTGCATTAGTCATTGATGGTACAGCTGCTTTTTTAAATGGTGCAGGTCTAGGTGCAGGAGAAGATCGCAACAAAGTAGTACCTAAAACATTTAAGGAACGTGCGGCGAATGGCCGTTTAGAAGACGTTCCATATGTATCCGCACAGGCATGGAGACGATGGCTTCGAAATACATCTAATGAAGAGAATAACTGGACACCAAGTGAGTTACAAGCAATTGGCGTCTCGAAAAAAGGTACAACTAACAAAATAGCTACACAACTCGATCCAATTTCATTTCCAGAAGATGATTTGTTCGGCTACATGCGTAGTGGCGGAAACGATAAGTCGGGATCAGGAGACGAAGAGGATGAAGATGAAGCCCCAGCAAAAACGAAAGCGGAGAGTGTTCAACGTACGTCGCCCTTTAAATGCTCTGTTTTAAAGGGTATTCGAGGTAAGCGGACGTTAAACGTTGATGAGGGTTTTGTACACCTCAAAGAAAACACGCCGCTTCCCTACTCAACCCAATTCTACGCAGCTCATCTTGAGGGATTCTTCAATCTCGAATATTATCGACTTGGGCAATTCGATAATCTGGGGAGTAAACAAGAGTTGGCCTCCGAGACAGTGAAACAATATGCAGATCAGTTGGATAGCAAACCTTTAGGAGCGAAGGGGACATTCAAACGCTTCACGCTATACAATGCTGAACAATCACGGAAACAGCGTGCTGCCGGGTTACTTCGTGGATTAGCCTTCTTACGGGGTGGGGCAAAGCAAGCCGCCTTTGGAGCAGATGTCAGCCCTAAAGTGCTGATTTTAGCCGGAATTGAATGTGCAAATCCAGTTTTTAATAATCTGTTTGAAGGTTCTGGCGAAATGCCATCTTTAAAAATAAACGCTTTAAAACAGATCATCGACGACTACCAAAGCAAACTGGCTACTCCCGTTTATATTGGTATACGTGAAGGCTATTTGCAGAACGAACTTGAAGTTAAAGCACTTGCAAATAATTCCACAATTGTGGTAGGCTCGCCTATAAGCGTTGCTCAAGATTTTATAAATGCTCACTTGACTACAACGCCCAATGAATGAAGTTTTGGAAGTTCAATTTGACGGATGGACAGCAACGCCACGCCTGCCCTTCGTTCTTTCTGGAAACGCCCTATGCATGACCGTCCCCTCTTATTCTTCGCTTCTTGGACTGATTGGCTGTTGTTTAGGGCGTATCGTTTCACATGATGAGGTACAGATTGGATTTCATTATCAATATGTGACAGAAGCTAATGATTTGGAAACCCGTCATCGATTAGAGTTTGATGGCCGAAATGTCAAGCCACACGCTAAGGGTACGGATGCATACAAACGGGAGTTTCATGTTATAGCGGAAACTGATTCAGTAGGTGATCTTCAACCCTGTTTGACTCTCTGGCTCAATCGTACGGATTGGATGGATTACTTCCGCTATCCGGTTGGTACACCTGCACTGGGACGCTCGCAGGACTTATTGCGAATTCGCTTTAATTCAGTTCGGGTGGTCGCAGTCGAGGCCATTGCTCAGGCCAAACTTAGCGGATGTGCCTTACCTTTTTCACCCGGTATGCAGGTAGCTGGACAGTTAGTGCAGCTAGCCGATGCTTACGAAGAACACTCGCGAATAGGGGCAGGTCGAAAACCGATAAATCCACGTGTCTTTATCAATTTAGCGGCAGGCAATGGCCAAGAAGTATCAATCAATAATTTGTTTAAAACCGAGGAGGGAAAAAGTTTCTATTTACACAATTGGCAATAATTAATATGGACTTCAGCGTTTACAAAGCCAAAAGCGATGACTCAACGTTTGCTTTATGCATGACGCTTGAGGAACATACACGAAGAGTAATCAGGGCGGCTATCGAACTAGTAAACAGATTGCCTTTCACGGAGCCTGAGCGTAAGGAGTGGCTAGAAAAAGCTATTCGCTGTGCTGTATGGCACGATATAGGTAAAATTCATAAGCATTTTCAGCTAAATCTAAAAAAGGAACAACAGTCGTAAGTATTCGTCATGAGCTCATCTCACTCTGGTTTTGTGAACAGTTTTTAAAGCTTCCTATCGATGAATTATTTGCGATTGCTACGCACCATAAGGGGATCGTTTCAGATGGTTTCAAAAAGCTGTCTTTTTACGAAATCGGAAACGATTTAGCCTTTCATCTGGCCGAAGATTCTGCATTAATTGAGAATGCTGAAAATATAGTAAAAGAGTGGAAAACAATTTTTAAAGAGGTTTGGCCCATAAGTAATAATCTTTCTCCGAAAGATTATTATTCTGATGAAATTCACGGCCTTTTATCCAAGAACACACAACAATCAATAGAAGTAGACAAGTTGCAACTAGCTCGTATGCGTGGCTTACTAATGGCCGCTGACCACATTGGTTCTGCAAAGACAGAAAGTGAGCTGCCCATATGGAAACGACTTGAATTGACAGATTTTTATCCTACTACTATAAATGATGAGAAAAAAGTCATTCGAGTACCTTTCCGGCCATTTCAGGAGCAAATGCAGCATTACCAAGGCGATGTCATCTTACACGCACCAACAGGGTCGGGGAAAACGGAAGCTGCATTAAGTTGGGTGTATGCCAATCAGACAGAAAATGTCAGGTTATTCTATCTTTTACCATATACGGCTAGTATCAACGCTATGACACGTAGGCTTAAAGGCGTTTACGGCAAGGACCGTGTAACGGCTCTACATAGTAAAGCTCTTGATTTTTTCTATGAGGAAGCGATCAACGAAACGAACAATTTTCAAAAAAGTGAAGAGATTGCTCGAAACAAGCGGTCGGCTTCACGTGAATTGTTCTATCCTGTCAAAGTAGCTACCTTGCATCAGGTATTGAAACATGCCCTACATGGTAAAGGCTGGGATATGAGTTTATTTGATTACCAAAATGCACTATTTATTGTTGATGAATTTCATACCTACGATGCACACCTAACAGGCATGATGCTGGCTACACTGAAGTGGCTTAAACGATTTTGCAACGCCAAAATTATGCTGATGTCGGCTACGATTCCTAAGTTTTTACTTGAGCGTCTTGTCAGGGAATTATTTGATGGCGATGAATCCAGCGTCTTACGTCCAAATCCAAAAGAACCCGCAGATGCCGAAATACTGAAACGCATCCGTCATAAGCTAATCTGCCAAGCTAACAAAACCATTATTAATTCAATTGATCAGATTAAGCAACTATTAGAGGAAGACAAGAAGACTGTGCTGATTATTGTCAATAATGTTAGCACATGTCAAAAACTTAGTGAGATTTTTGAAAAGTACAATCCTAAATTACTACACGGCGGATTTCATCGTGAAGACCGTAAAGAAATTGAAAAGAGCATTACGGCTGATGATCGAAAAGAACGTCCTTCACTACTAATTGCTACGCAGGCTGTAGAGGTTAGTTTGGATATTGATTATCATGTTGCTTTCATAGAAAATGCCCCTATTGATGCACTGATTCAACGATTCGGTCGCGTTAATCGAGCTGGGAAGCGTAAAAAACCATCAGAAATATATCTTTTTGAAAATAGCGTTGGCAATACCAAACGTATTTATGACAAAGCTATCGTAGATGAAACATGGCGTGTTCTGTTGAAACTGAATGGACAAGAGTTATCTGAGCAACATTTAGTCGATGCCTGTGATGAAGTTTATGCGAAGGGTTATACTGAAGAACAAGAACGAGATTTTCTGATCGGTTTCACGCACGAACGAATTGTTAATTTTGAGAAGACATTTCACGCGGGTGACTGGGCAGATTGGGTTGAAGAAGTTATTGATAAAAGTAATTTAAAAATTGACGTTCTCTGTGAGAATTTGAAATCCGAGTTTGAGGCCAGAAGAAAGGAAGGCAAATACATTGAAGCCAGCCAGCTTTTAGTGCAGGCTTATCCTTGGGAATGTCCTAAAGAACATCAGTTAAAATTGGAGGATAAGCAAAATACGCTTGTAGCAACTAATTTCAAATACATTAAAGGCGTTGGTTATCAACGAATAGAACGTTCACCTGATTTTAATTTTTTATAGTATATACATGCGATAATCTTGAATCAATTCTGCTGGTATAATCAAAGCAGAGTTACTTTGACATTATTGAAAGTATATAGAAATAAATAAGCGGAAGTAACTCCTGTTTTCTAAACCGTTTACCATGCATGTCCTACCCCAACGCTACCTTAATTAACTACTACCACCTTTGCCACCGGAAAATGTGGCTTCATGCCAATCATATCCGTATGGAGCATACTTCAGAAGCCGTTGCCGAAGGCAAACAACTGCACGAACACGCCTATCCCCAGCGAGCCGAACGTTACCGCGAAATTACCCTCGACGGTTCTAAAATCGACTTTTATGATCCCTATAACAAAGTCGTCCATGAAATCAAAAAATCCGATAAGCTTGAGCACTCTCACGTGGCTCAGGTGCAGTTCTATCTCTATCTATTGCAAAAGAATGGCGTAGCAGGAGCCACGGGATTGATCGAGTATCCCAAACTCCGCCAGACCCAGACGGTTTACCTGGAAGAGACGGACCTATCCGTAGTCGAGAGCTGGATTCAGGATATTGAACGTATAATAAACTCCGAACAGTGCCCCGGGCGAATCAGTAAGAGTAGATGTCAGGCCTGTAGTTACTTCGATTTTTGTTACGCCGAGGAAGTTGAATAGACGTAGTCAGAAGCCTGACCCCTTCCTTCCCCTTTTCTCTACCACACCCATGAAACAGACCAAGTACCTGATGAATCCCGGTCGGCTGAGTCGGCAGGATCATACCCTCAAGTTTACGCCCGTTGACGAAGACGGAAATGAAGGACAGCCGCGTTTTCTGCCCGTCAACCAAGTTTCCGACTTGTATGTGTTTGGAAGTTTAGACGCCAACTCTGCCCTGTATAATTTTTTGGGGAAAGAAGGGATCGCCGTACACTTCTTTGATTACTATGAACACTATACGGGTTCGTTCATGCCCCGCGAGTACCTGCTGGCGGGCAAAATGCAGGTAGAACAAACCAAACATTACGTCTCCGGCAAGAAGCGAATCATTCTGGCTAAAGCCTTTGTCGAAGGAGCGGCCACTAACATTTTACGCGTCCTCAAATACTACGAAAATCGGAAAGCCGGCGGGCTCAACGAGGCCATTTTAACCATCGAGCAGCTAATGACCCTGATTCATTCGGCCACGGACGTACCGTCGTTGATGGGCATCGAAGGAAACATTCGACAAACGTACTACAGCTGTTTTGATGCGATTCTGGGCGAGACTTTTTGTATGGAAGGGCGGAGCAAGCGGCCCCCGCAAAATGAATTAAACGCCATGATTTCGCTGGGAAACATGCTCTGTTATTCGGCTTGTTTAAGCATGATTTACCATACCCAACTCAATCCGACGATCAGCTTTCTGCACGAACCCGGTGCCCGACGGTACTCGCTCGCCCTGGATATGGCGGAGATTTTCAAACCCATTCTTATCGACCGACTTATTTTTCGAATGGTTAATAAAAAGCAGTTGCAACCCTCCGATTTTCGAATGGAAGTAGAAGGTTGTCTCATGAAAGAAGCGGCCCGCAAACGGTTTTTAAAGGAATTTGATACCTCGCTGAAAGAAACCATCAAACACCGCTCGCTGGGCCGGAGTGTAAGCTACAAACACCTGATTAAACTGGAATGCTATAAATTACAAAAGCACCTGCTCGGCATTGACGCCTACAAACCTTTTAAAGCCTGGTGGTGAATGGTTTATAGAATACTTCTTCGTTCTTTATACTCCTGCCTCTGGAGATTTTCTTCTTCAAAATCAATAAAAGATGTATGTCATTTTAGTGTACGATATGGGCCAGAAACGCGTGGGCAAGATGTTAAAACTTTGTCGGCGTTACTTGAACTGGATCCAGAACTCGGTTTTTGAGGGTGAGATGACCGACGTACAGTTGAGGGAGTTATTACACGAAGCGAAACGGATCATGAATGAAGAGGAAGACAGCCTAATTTTGTTCAAGAATCGCGACCAGAAGTGGCTGGATAAACAAATCGTCGGTATAGAACGGCAATCAACCGACGATTTTTTGTAAAACGGGATCGTCGATCGAATTACACAGCTCGGTGGCAGTTACCTGTTTCGTGCATTAATTACCCTTCTACTGACATAAAGCCGTGATTATCAGAAGTCGTCGATCGACGGGTATTTTCATACCATTGGAGATCGACGATTTTTTGATTTAATTTATAGCAAGTAAGTAGCGTGCAGAAGCCTGAAAAGGCCTTTTTTACACGTTTTTGATTGGGGTCTTAATCGTACCAGAGTGGAATTGAAATATGGTGGTGGTGTTCCTAGCTCATTTACGGGAACAGGTCTTAATCGTACCAGAGTGGAATTGAAATGGTACCGGACCATGATTTCCTGCGGAGCCGTGCCCAGTCTTAATCGTACCAGAGTGGAATTGAAATTT